>CAYWMH010000041.1:0-9087 GCA_964459315.1 uncultured Verrucomicrobiota bacterium | reverse complement strand
GGCCGGCAAGGCGTACAACGCCGCCGTGGGCAGCTACGAACGCTCCATCAAGCCAAGCGGCGAGCGGGTCAACAAACTGCAGGTGGGCGAGACGGAGGGGAAGGAACTTCCGGCCATCGAGCCGGTCACGGAGGTGTTGCGAACCCTCCCCGCCCCGGCCGAGGACGAAGACAACCAGGCCCAGTCGGGCTGAGCTTGGCCAAGCTTACGGTTGGACAGTCTCTTCGTCGCTCTCCGGCACGGGCGGGAGGCCAAGCGCCATGAAGAACGGCACGACGAGGAAGGCCGCACCGACCCAGTACGGCATCGAGCTGCCGAACTTCCAGTACAGCAGGCCGCCCATGACCGGGCCGATCGCGCGGCTCAGCGAGCCAAGCGAACGAAACACGCCCAGCGACAGGCCCTGCCGGTCCGCCGGGGTGTAGCGCGACACGAGCGAGTTGAGCGACGGCATGGTCATCCCGCTGCCGGAGGTCATCAGGAGCAGCCCGCCGTATAGCATTTCCGTGCTCGTGGCGTTGCCGATGATGAGAAAGCCGGGCAGCGTACTGCAGACGCCAAACAGCGCCGTCCGCCGCTCGCCGACGCGCTTGATGAGCTGCCGCGCGACGCCGCCCTGGAAAAAAATCAGCGACACGCCGATGAAGACAAACATCCACGCAATGTCGAGCGGCGTGAAGTCGAGCGTTTCGGTCGCGAAGAAGGTGACCGTGAACTCGACCGACGAAAAGGCGCACCAGTAGGCGAAATACATGAGGTTGGTGCGCGCAACGCCGGGCAGATGAATACGGCGGAGCTGGGCGAACGGGTTGAATCCGCGCTTGGCCGTGGGCTGTTCGCGCTTCTCCGGTGGAAGACTCTCGGAGAGCCGGAAAATAATCAGCACCCAGTTCACGGCGGCGATGGCCAGCGCGATGATCGCCGGGCCAGAGAACGGGTGCAGCGCCAACCCGGCCGTGGCTTCGCCCCCCTCGACCAGTTGCCAGCTGTAGGCCAGCCCGCCGATCGCCGGGCCGAGGATGAAGCCTAGGCCGAGCGCGACGCCGATCAGGATCATGCCGGAGGCACGCTCCTTGCCGGGGGTGATGTCAGCCGCGACGGCCGAGGCGGCGGAGATGTTTCCGGCCATGATGCCGCCCAGCACTCGGCCCAGCACCAGCAGCGCAAAGCTCCCGGCGAACACCCAGATCAGGTTTGCCAGCACGATGCCGCCCAGCGTGAAAACGAGCGTGGGCCGGCGGCCGTGCCGGTCGGAGTACGCTCCCCAGATCGGCGCGAAGACAAATTGCAGCACCCCGTACAGAGACCCCAGCACGCCGCCGAACAGCGTTGCGACGGCATTCTTGTCGCCGCCTGTAAACTTGCCCAGCCAGGCGACGAGCGAGCCGATGAGGCTGTCCTCGCCTTCCAGCGGGAGGTAGTAGTCGAGCATCGCCGGGAAGAGCGGGAAAATGATCGAGAACCCGACCACGTCGATGAACACGGTCAGGAACACGATAAACAGGGTGGGTTTCTTCATCCGGCAGCAGTCGGGCGGCATCGAGGGCGCGGGCCGCGGGTCGGCAGTCTAGGGAAGCCGATTCACAATACAACGCCTTTCCCTCTTGTTTCAGAATGAATAAAAAGCCGTTGCGTGGAGTTGCCGGCGGTCGTAGATTCCCGAGACCGATGGGCAATGTGTTCAGGCAACTTTTTTTCTGCCTGCTTGCGGCGATGCACGGGCTTGCGCTTGGCCAAGCGGCGACCGTTACCTTTGAGGCTGATGTGCGGCCGATTCTAAAGGCGCATTGTTTTCATTGCCACGGCGAGGACGGATCGGCCAAGGGCGGGCTCGACGTGCGCCTGCGCAGCCTGCTGCTCAAGGGTGGCCAACACGGCCCTGTCATCGCGCCCGGCCAGGCGGAACAGAGCCTGCTTTTCCAAAAGGTGCGCAACGGCGACATGCCGAAGGAACAGGCCAAGCTGCCGGCTGGGGCGATCGAGACGATCCGCCAATGGATCGAGCAGGGCGCCAAGATCGTGCGGCCCGAGCCGGGCAATCCCGACAACTGGATCACCGAGGAAGAGCGCCGCTACTGGGCCTTTCAGCCGATCCAAAACCCGCCCGTGCCCGGTGGCGCGGCCAATCCGATCGACGCCTTCCTGCTTCGCAAACTCAAAGCCAACGTGCTTGGCTTCTCGCCACCGGCCGGCAAGCGTGCCCTCATTCGCCGCGCAACCTTCGACCTCACCGGCCTGCCGCCGACCCCGGCCGAGATCGCGGCCTTCCTCGCCGACGAGACTCCGCGGGCCTATGACCGGTTGATCGACCGGTTGCTGGCCTCGCCGCGTTACGGCGAGCGGTGGGGGCGCCACTGGCTCGACGTCGCCGGCTACGCCGACTCGGAGGGCTACAACGAGCGCGACGCCGAGCGCGGCTGGGCCTGGCGCTACCGCGACTACGTCGTCCGTGCCCTCAACGACGACCTGCCATGGGACCGCTTGATCCGAGAGCAACTTGCCGGCGATGAAATGATTCAGCCGCCTTACGCCGACTTGACACCGGATCAGGTCGACAAGCTCACTGCCACCGGCTTCCTGCGCATGGCACCCGACGGCACCGGCTCCGGCGCCAACGACGCCGCGGGCCGGAACCAGGTCATGGCCGAGACGCTCAAGATTGTCTCCACCGCGCTCATGGGCCTCACGGTCGGCTGCGCCCAGTGCCACGATCATCGCTATGACCCGATCCTACAGTCGGATTACTACAAGCTGCGGGCCGTCTTTGAGCCGGCGCTCGACCCGACCCATTGGCGTACGCCGCAGGACCGGCGGATTTCGCTCTTCACCGCAGCCGACCGCGAACAGTGCGCTGCCATCGAGGCCGATGCGAAGAAGCTCGACGCCGAGCGGCAGGCCAAGGTCGAGTTCTTCATCGAGCGCACGCTCGAGTGGAAGCTGCGCAAGGCGCCAGAGGAGCTGCAAGAGCCGTTGCGAGCCGCCTACAAGACGCCGGCCGTCAAGCGCACCAACGAGCAGAAGGCGCTGCTGGACAAGCACCCGAGCGTGCGGCAGATCAGCCCGGGCTCGCTGTATCTTTACGACCGTGAGTTCAACGACGAGATCACCAAGCTCAACGCCGAGCGCAAAAAGGTGGATGCCGGCAACGCCGCCGACAAGGCTGAGGCGCTGAAAAAAATCGACGGGCAGATCCGGTATTTCCGCGACAGCCTGACCAAGGCGCTGCTTGACACCATGGCCAAAAAGGCGGTCGACCTCCGTGCCACCAAGCCGGAGGAGCCGTTCGTCCGCGCCCTCACCGAGCGGGCGGACAAGGCACCGGTCACGCGGGTGTTTTTCCGGGGCAACCACGACCAGCCCAAGGCCGCCGTCAAGCCGGCCGACCTGAGTGTGGTGGCGCTCCGCAACAACCCGATCCCCGAGAACGACGACGCCCGGCCTTCGACCGGCCGCCGGCTGGCCTTGGCCAGGCGGCTCACCGACGGCACGCACCCGCTCACGGCGCGCGTGCTGGTGAATCGGTTTTGGCTGCACCACTTCGGCCGCGGCCTGGTGGACACGCCGGGCGACTTCGGCAAACTGGGTGAGCCGCCCAGCCACCCCGAACTGCTGGACTGGCTCGCCAGCGATTTCATGAAACAAGGCTGGCGGCTCAAGCGGCTACACCGGCTCATCATGACCAGCCGGGCCTACCGGCAAAGCTCGCGCCGCTTGGCCAAGCTCGACGAGATCGACCCGGACAACCGGCTGCTGGGCCGGATGAACGTCCGCCGCCTCGAGGCCGAGACTCTCCGCGATTCGATACTCTTTGTCAGCGGCCAGTGGAACCCGCGCATGTTCGGCAAGCCGGTGCCGGTGATGGAGGATGAGGTCGGGCAATATGTCGTCGGCGTGAGCACCAACGACAGTTCCAACCGGCCGACCGGCAAAACCGTTTCCCTCGGCACCGATGCCTTCCGCCGCAGCCTTTACGTGCAGGTGCGCCGGTCGCGGGTGCTGTCGTTTTTCGACGCGTTCGACGCGCCGGCGATGGAGCCAAACTGCACCAAGCGCCCCACCTCCATCGTGGCACCGCAGGCGTTGATGCTGATGAACAATGAATTTGTCCTCGCGCAAAGCCGCGCGATGGCCGGCCGATTCCAGCGCTTGGCCAAGGGCCGCCTCGACGCGCAGCTTGGGCTGGCCTGGGAAAGCGCGCTTGGCCAGGCGCCGGACACCGGCGAACTGGCGCGGGCGCGGGCGTTTGTCAAAAAACAGGCTGCCGTGTTCGAGGCCCAAAAGGAGAAGCAATCCGGGCTCGCCGCCCTGGCCAATTTCTGCCAGGCGCTGCTCAGCTCCAACGCCTTCATTTATGTCGATTGAGCAGTCCCAACGCTTGTCGAGCCGTCGGCATTTCCTGGCGCGCAACGCCATGGGCATCGGCGGGGTGGCGCTGACCTGGCTGCTGCACAAACAGGGGCTGCTGGCCAAGCCGGTCAAGCCGGAGTTGGCCGGCCGGTCGCACACCCTGCTGCCCAAGCGCCCCCCGGGGCCGACACGCGCGCGGGCGATGATTTCCTTTTTCATGCAGGGCGGCCCGAGCCAGATGGATCTCTGCGACCCCAAACCGATGCTCGACCGGTGGGCGGACAAGGATATCCCCGTCAAGATCAAATACGACGATGCGGCCGGGGCCAGCGCGCGGGTGATGCCGAGCCATTGGAAATTCAAGAAACACGGCCAGAGCGGGATGGATTTTTCGGAGCTGCTGCCCGGCTTCGGCGAGATCGCCGACGAGCTTTGCCTCCTCCGCGGCATGCACACCGGGGTTAACAACCACGGCCAGTCGATCCACGCGCTCAACAGTGGCCGCACCGTCGCCGGGCGGCCGTCACTCGGCAGTTGGCTCACCTACGGCCTCGGCAGCGAAAACCAAAACCTGCCGGCTTACCTCGTGCTGCGCGATCCGGGCAGCCTGCCGGTCGAGGGCACGTGGAACTGGTCGGCCGGCTGGCTGCCGGGCCTCTACCAGGGCACCGTGATCCGGGCGCGAGAGCCGCGCATCCTGAACCTTGAGGCGCCGGCGAACCTGCGCGGCGGCGGCCAGCGCAACTACCTCGATTTCCTCGGCGCGCTCAACCGCGAGCATGTACGGGCGCGACCGGGCGAGTTGGACCTCGAGGCGCGCATCGCCAGCTTCGAACTGGCCGCCCGTATGCAGACCTCCGCATCCGGCGCGATGGATATCTCCAACGAAAGCGCGGCGACCCAAAAACTGTATGGCATCGACGAGGCCGCGACGAGGGAGTTTGGCACGCGATGCCTCATCGCCCGGCGGCTCGTCGAGCGCGGGGTGCGCTTCGTGCACGTGCTGAGCGGGAACCAGTCGTGGGATCACCACCACGGCATCAAAAACTCGTTGCCCAAGGCGTGCCAAAAAATCGACCGCCCGATTGCCGGGCTGGTGAAGGACCTGAAGCGGCTCGGCCTGCTCGACAGCACCGTGGTGCATTGGGGTGGCGAGATGGGCCGGCTGCCGGTGGTGCAGAACGAGCGCAACGCCGGGCGTGACCACAACACCTACGGCTTCAGCATGTGGCTGGCCGGGGGCGGCTTCCGTGCCGGCCACATCCACGGCGCGACCGACGAGTGGGGCCACCATGCCGTGCGTGACGTGGTGAACCATTACGACTACCACGCCACGCTGCTGCGCCAGTTTGGGCTGGATCACGAGCAGTTGGTTTACAAGCGCAGCAGCCGTGAACAGAGCCTCACCGACGGCCAGCCGGCCCGGGTAGTGGAGGAGATTTTGGCATGAACAATCTTGGCGATCCTCTCAACCGCCGGCGATTCCTCGCACGCAACGCGATGGGCATCGGTGGACTCGCGTTGTCTTGGCTGCTTCAGCGAGACCGGCTGCAGGCGACCCCGAAAGCGGTGCCGCGTGGCCGGCGCTCATTCGACCTCGTGCCGAAACAGCCGCACCACACGCCCCGGGCGCAGGCGATGATTTCGCTCTTCATGCACGGTGGGCCAAGCCACATGGACCTAACCGATCCCAAGCCGGATTTGACCCGCCTCGACGGCACGGATTACAGCGACGATGTGCAATACAGCTTCGCCAACGAAGCCAGCCGCAAGCTGTTTGGCAGCCCGTGGAAATTCAAAAAGCACGGCCAGTGCGGCATGGACTTCAGCGAGCTGCTGCCTCACACGGCCGCGATTGCCGACGATCTCTGCCTGATTCGAAGCATGCACACTGGGCACAACGGCCACGAAGTTTCCATCCGCTACATGAACGCCGGCGTCCCCGGCGTGCCCGGGCGGCCGCGCCACGGGGGCGGGCTGACCGACGGGCGGGGCCGTGGCCGCGCCGAGCTGCCGGCCTACATGGTGCTCGCCGACCCGGGCGGACACCCGGTGGACGGCGTGCACAACTGGAGCAACGGCTTCCTGCCCAGCCTATTCCAGGGTACCGTGCTGCGGGCGAAGGAGCCGCGCATCTTCAATCTCGACGCGCCGGCGCACCTCCAGGGTCAGGCCCAGCGCAACTACCTCGATTTCCTCGGGCAGATCAACAGCAGCCACCTCGGTCGGCGGCCCGGCGAACATCCGCTCGAGGCGCGCATCGCCAGCTATGAACTGGCGGCCCGCATGCAGACGGCGGCCAAGGAGGCGCTCGACATCCGCGGCGAAAGCGAGGCGACGAAAAAGCTCTACGGTATTGACCAAAAGGAGACCCGCGAATATGGCACGCGCTGCCTGATCGCCCGGCGCTTGGTCGAACGCGGCGTGCGCTTTGTGCAATTGTTCCTAAACGGCCAGCCTTGGGACAACCACGAAAACCTCCACAACGCCCTGCCCGGCGTCTGCCGCCGCACCGACCAGCCGACCGCCGCGCTGGTGACCGACCTAAAGCAGCGCGGGTTGCTCGACACGACCGTGGTGCACTGGGGCGGCGAGATCGGCCGCCTGCCGGTGGTGCAGTCCCGCTCCAAGCCAGGCCGCGACCACAACGGCCAGGGCTTCAGCACCTGGCTGACCGGCGGCGGCTTCAAGCCGGGAACAATCTATGGCGAGACGGACGAGGTCGGCCACCGGGCCGTGGTCAACAAAGTCACGGCCAACGACTACCAAGCCACTCTGCTGCACCTGTTCGGCCTCGACCACAACGGGCTGGTTTACCACCAGGGCGCTCGTCGGCAAAAACTCACCAACGACAGGCCGGCCCGTGTTGTTGGTGATATTTTGGCCTAGCCTTGGCCAAGCGCCCGGGCGTAGGCGGCCTTGAGCTGATCGACCGATTTTTCCCAGTTCAGCTCCGAGCGGAACCGCGCTTGGCCAAGTCGGCCCATCCGCTCGCATTCGCCGGGGTCGTCGAGCAAATCCGCGATCGCTTGGCCAAGCGCTTGGGCCGAATTTTCCGGCACGTAGCGGGCGGCGTCGCCGGCGGAGAAGCGGCCCTCCTTCAGGTCGAACATCACCTGCGGCTTGGCGAAGGTCATGTACTCAAGCACCTTGTTCATCGTGCAATGGTCGTTGTACGGGTTGATCGGGTCGCTCGACACGCCGAGATCCATCGTCCGCAGCGCGGTGAACAGGAACTCGTTCGTCACTCGGCCGGGAAGGTCGATGAAATCGCCCAGGCCTAGCTCGTCGCGAAGCGCGACGAGGTTGTCGTGCTCCGGGCCGGAGCCCATCAGCAATAACTGGATGTCGTCCCGGCCCAGCCCGTGTACGAGATGGTGCGCCGCCTCGACGATGTAGCGCACCCCGTCGGCGTTGCCCATCACGCCGACGTAGCCGACGAGGTGCTGTCGCCCTTTCTTCAGCGAGGCATCCGGCTCGACGCTCGTGTCGGCGATCTTCGGCGCGGTACGGACGACGAACACGTCGTCCGGCACCTGGCCGCCGCGGTCAAGGGCGATGTCACGCACCGACTCGTTCGTCGCGATCACCACGTCGGCGAAAAAGTGGGTGGCCCATTCCGCCGCGCGCACGGCCCAGTACAGCAGCCCGCGTTTGCCGAACTTGGCCTCGAACATCTCCGGGCAGACGTCGTGCACGTCGTAAATGATCCGGGTGCCGGCAAGCTTGTACGGCGCGGCGACGAGGAACAACAGGTCGGGCGGATTGCAGAGATGCACAACGTCGAACCGATGCCGCCACCATGCCTTCCAAAGGAGACGAAACTCCCCCCACAACGCCGAGCTGTATTCGCGCAGGAATCCGCCGAGCGCCCCGGCCTCCTCGCTGATCCAGTGCCGATAAACCTGAATGCCATCGATGATTTCCTCCGGCTCATTGAACCCACGCATCTGCGGGCAGATGACAACCACCTCGTAGCCGGCATCGCGCAGTGCGCACGACTCCTGCCAGACGCGGCGGTCGAGCGGCACCGGCAGGTTCTCGACGATGATGCAGACGCAGGGCTTCTTTTGGCTCACCAGCAGAATCCTTCGTAACGGCCCGGCAAGTCGCGCAGCTCTGGCCAGCCGTTGACGTCGAGCAGTGTGTGCTCAGCCGTGATCAGCGGCCGCAGTGTCTCGACATCGACGCATTGCTGCGCCGCGATCACGAGGCCCGCCTGGCCAAGCGCGGCGGCGAGGTCATCGGTTAGCAGCGAGGCCAGGTGCGGCATTTTCTCGTCGATCACCCGCTTGTTGGTGCCGATCAGCTTGGCCAAGTTCAGTTGCGGATCGTAAATGCTCAGCTCGAATCCGCGCCCGATCAGGTGCTGCGCGACCTCGACCATCGGGCTCTCGCGCAGGTCGTCCGTGTCGCTTTTGAACGACAGCCCGAGCAGCGTCACCCTGCCCTTGGCCAAGCGCTTGGTTTGCTCGATGAGCTTGGCCAAGTGTGCCTCGTTGCTGCGCAGCAGACTGTCGAGCAACGGCAATTCCACGCCGCCGCGCCGGCCGTCATGCCCCACCGCGCGGACGTCCTTTGGCAGGCAGGAGCCGCCGAACGGGTTGCCGGGCCGGAGGTAGTAAGGCGACAGGTTGAGGCGCGTGTCCCGACACAGCAGTCGCATCACCGACTGCGAGGCGACGCCTAGGCTTTTGCCGATGCGGCCGATTTCGTTGGCGAATGTGACCTTCGTTGCGT
>CAYWMH010000040.1:9903-13458 GCA_964459315.1 uncultured Verrucomicrobiota bacterium | reverse complement strand
CGACGATTTCTGGTTCGGCTTCGAGCAGGAATATGCGTTGTGGGACGTTGACACGAACCTCCCCCTTGGCTTCCCGAAGAACGGCTTTCCAGGCCCGCAGGGACCATACTACACCTCCGTAGGCGCCGCCAACGCCGTCGGCCGCGACATCGTTGATGAGCACCTTCAGGTCTGCCTAGACACTGGAATCAACGTCGAGGGCATAAACGCCGAGCTCATGAAGGGTCAGTCGGAGTTCCAAATCTTCGCCAAGGGCGCAGGCCGGGCCGGCGACGAGATCTGGGTGGCCCGCTATCTCTTGGAGCGGATCGGCGAACGTTACGGGGTTGGGGTCAACTGGCACCCGAAACCGGTCAAGGGCGACTGGAACGGTTCCGGCATGCATGCCAACTTCTCCAACGGAGCCATGAGAGACCAGGGCGGGAAGGATCTTATGACCAAGATCTGCGAGGAGTTCGGCAACAACATTCCGGAGCACATCGACGTCTACGGTGCCGACAACAACCAGCGCCTCACCGGCCTGCACGAGACGCAGTCGATCGACAAGTTCAGCTATGGCGAGTTCGACCGCGGCGCATCGATCCGCATCCCGGTGGCCACCATCCAGAACGACTGGAAAGGCCGCCTGGAGGATCGGCGTCCGGCATCCAACGGCGACCCGTACAAGATCGCGGCGGTCATCATATCGACCACCAAGAAGGCGCTCGGCTAAAACCCGCTCGAACCCCATTTACACCCAAGACCGGCGAACCGTCGCCGGTCTTTTTTTGTCAGCCAGGCGCACCCGCTCCGCTTGGCCAAGCGCTTGGCCAAGCGGGGTCACACCCCTGCTGGGCGACGGTGCTGATCAGGCGGACGGCGATCACGATGGAGAGCAGCAACAGCAACAGGCCGGAGATGTGGGAAAAGCGGACGAGGGTTTTGTCGGAAAATCGGTTCCGCACACGAGCGCTGCCGAATACGAGCAGCAGAAACCAGGCGGCGATGCCCAGGCCAGCACCGGCGGCACAGGCCATGCGGCTCTGCCAGGCTGGCTGCAGGGTGCCGTTGGCCAGCAGCACGGCCGAGATCATGATCCAGAACAGGAGTACGTTGGGGTTGACCAGCACCCGAACGAAGCCGGTCCAGAACATGGTGTGCGGGTGCAGCCGCTGCTCGATCATCCGGGCGCGCTTGCCCTGCACAGTCACGGTGTCGGCCATCAGGTAACGGATCCCGAAGAATGTCACCGCCAGGAAACTGACCAGTTCCACCGTCGCGCTGAGGATGGGATCCTCGAACAGGTTGGCAAACCCGCCGAAGGCGATGACGCAGTAGATCATCTCCATCAGCAGTGCGCCCAACGCGATGATCAACGCCCGTGTCCTGCCGCTGTGGATGCCCTCCTCCATGATGGCGACATTGATCGGCCCAACCGGCACGGCGCACACGAACCCGGTCAGCATCCCAGCACCAACGGCCATGGCATAGTCAGCAGGGGTCATGAACGCGGCCCCGGGGGGCTATTCGTCGTCAAAGTCCTCCTCAATTTCCCTCCTCAATTTTCGGGACAGACGAGGCCGCACGAAGCCATAAACCAGGTAAGACGTGAAGATCAGTGGCAGCACGATAGGCACAAGGTATTGCCACAGGAACACGAAGCAGGCCACCAACACAACGGCACCGGCGAACTTGGCGAACGGCCGCCGCGACCGGAAGTCCAGTTTCTTGAACGACGGGTACTTGACCTCGCTGACCATCATCACTGACAGGAACACCAGCACCGCCAGCAGGACCCAGCGCCAGGAACTGGACGGCAGGTCTTTTTCCTCGAGCCAAACGAGGAACATGGTCAGCGACGCCACTATCGCGGCGGATGCCGGGATGGGCAGCCCGAGGAATTCCCGGCTGTTGCCGGAATCGGGCAGCGCGGCCAGGCAGTTGTAGCGGGCCAGCCGGAGCGCGCCGCACAGCAGGTAGACCGAGGCCACCACAAGGCCAAGCCGCTCGAAGTCGTGCAGGATCACCCGCTGCATGAGAAACGCCGGCGCGGCCCCGAACGAGATCACGTCTGCCAGCGAGTCGAACTGCAGCCCAAAGGGGCTTTCCTTGCCGATCAGCCGGGCGATGCGCCCGTCGAGCGCGTCGAACACAAACGCCCCCATGATCAGCCATAGGGCGTTCTTGATTTTCCCGATATCGGCCTCGCTGAACACCGGCCCACCCGACCCGGCCGTGTCGGGCGCCACCTGCACGATGAACGTCAGCGCGAGGAAACCGCACAGCAGGTTGCCCGCTGTCATCAGGTTGGGTAGAAAAAAGATGCGCAACCGCCCGCCGCTGGAAGGTGTGTCTGGTTGTCGGATTTCGTCGCTCACGATGCTGCGGATGCCCCGCTGGAATGCACGCGGTCCTTCCAGACGTAGCGGAACATCAGCGTCCGCAGCGCGGCGGTCAACGGGATGGCCAGCACTCCGCCCATGATGCCTCCCAGCAACGTGGTGCCCACCATCACGGCGACGATGATCGTCAGCGGATGCAGCCCCACGCGGTCGCCGATGATTTTCGGCGAGATGAATAGCCCCTCCATCGCCTGTACCGCCGCAAACCAAACAAGAACGATAATCGGCTTGAGCCAACCGTCGTCTGGCACGAACTGGATCATCGCCAGCACGAACGCCGGGATGATGCTCAACGCGACGCCGAGGTACGGAATGATGCCCAGAAGGCCGGCCATGACGCCGAGCAGGACGGCATATTCCAGGCCAATCAACAAGAACCCGATAGTCAGCAGTGCCCCGACGCACATCGCCACCAGCACCTGCCCCCGGAAAAACACTATCAGGCAGTCATTAATGGAGCGCAGCACAAACACGATCTCCTCCTTGACCTGCGACTCGCGCACCGGCAGGTAGTCGGTCCAGTTCCGCTTGATGCCCCGTTTCTCCAGCAGGAAGTAAAACACATACACCGGCACCAGGGCCAGCCCGGCGAGGAAGCCGAACAGCGACATCACTTTCTTCAACTGTTCCAGCGCCCAAGCCGATATTTTTTCCACGGCGTTCACCGTGAACTCGCGAGCCTTCTCGTTCGTCACGCCAACATTCTGTATCCACTCCTTTGGTGCCTCGAACCAGCCCGGGTTGGCCGGCGAGTTGGTCGAGGTGTTGGCCGGGTTGACAATCGAACTGACGCTTTTCTGGAATTGCTCGGCCTTCTTGGGAAACTCAGTGGTGAGCTTACCCACCTGCGTGATCAACGACGGCACCACCGAGGCCACCATGCCCCCCACCAGCAGAACCGCGATGCAGAACACCATGATGATCGCGTTCTGCCGCTTGAATCCGCGTTTCCTTTGGAACCAATCGACAATCGGATCGAGCAGGTAGGCGATGACCCCGGCGATCGCCAGCGGAATCAAGACCGAGGAAAGCGTGTTGACCACCCAGGCAACGCCCAGCGTCAGCAGGGCCGCCAGCGCCAGCAACACCCCCGCTGCCAGCGCCGTCACCGAGGTCCAGAGGATTCGGGCCTGCTTCTCGGTTGGTGGGGGGTACGCCATCGGTGTCTACTCCT
>CAYWMH010000040.1:0-9893 GCA_964459315.1 uncultured Verrucomicrobiota bacterium | reverse complement strand
CAAGCTTGTCGTGAGCATGCAGCACGGCGATGAGCTCTACGGCAAGGGCGGCCGCGCGCGATCCGGCGGCGTCGTCGTCACGCGCGTGAGCCAGCTCGACGCGCGCCTGCACGCGCCGCCGCTGTTCGCCCAGCTCGACCGCCCGCTCCGTCGACGCGCGCACGGCGTTGATGAGCGCGCTGCGCACGCCGCCCTCCTCCAGCTCATGCACACCCTCGATCGTCGTGCCGCCCGGGCTGCAAACCATGTCCTTCAACTCGCCGGGATGCTGCCCGGTCTCGAGCACCATCCGCGCCGCGCCGAGCATCGTCTGCGCGGCCAACTTGGTTGCGATGTCCCGAGGCAGGCCGGCCGCCACGCCGCCATCGCTCAGCGCCTCGATGATCGTGTAGCCGTACGCTGGGCCGCTGCCGCTCAGGCCGGTCACGGCGTCGATCAACGGCTCCTTGACCTCGTACGCCATGCCAACGGCAGAGAGCAGCCGCTTGACCAGCGCGCCGTCGTCCGCCGTGGCCGCTTGGCCAAGCGCGTAGCCACAGGCGCCCTCGCCGACCAGCGCCGGCGTGTTGGGCATCACGCGCACCACCCGCGCCTGGCCACCGCACGCCTCGGCAAGCTTGGCCAAGCGCACGCCGGCGAGGATGGAAATCACAAGATGGGATTCGTCGAACTGATCGCGCACCGGCTCGGTCGCCTCTTCAAGTTGATGCGGCTTGAACGCCAGCACGATGACCTTGGCCTTGGCCAAGACATCCGCGTTCGAGCCGGTCGTCTCGCAGCCAAGCGCTTGGCCAAAGGCGTCGCGCCCGGCCGGGACCAAATCACTGGCAATCAGTTTGTCCGGTGAGACCAGGCCGGCATTGACAAAGCCCCTAGCCAGGGCCGTCGCCATCCGACCAGCGCCAATGAACCCGATATTGGGAGTCTCCGTCACGCCTGTTGTGTATCAAACGGCTCCCATGTCGTAAAGCCAATTTGGCCAAGTGCATTACTGCCCCGGGCCAGCTTTCAGTTCAGCCAGCCTGTCGGCGAATCGCTTGGCCAAGCGCTCCAGTTCGGCCCAGTTCTCACCGGCGACGAGTTCCTTTTTCAGCAGGGCCGAGCCGACTCCTAGCGCCGCCGAACCAGCCGCGAGGAATGCCTCCATCGTGTCGAGGTTCACCCCGCCGGTGGGGACGATTCTCAGGTGCGGCAGCGGGGCAAGCAGCGCCTTGATGTAACTCGGCCCCAGCGTGTCGGCCGGGAAAATCTTGACGAAATCGGAGCCGGCCTCGTGCGCCGCCTGCGCCTCGGTCGGCGTGTAGGCACCGAGCATCACCGGCCGATCCAGCGCGTGCCCGGCCGCAACGAGCGAAGGGCGTGTGATCGGGCTGATGACGTACCTGGCCCCGGCATCGATCGCCGCGCGACAGGTGTCGTCGTCGGTCACCGTGCCGACTCCCAACAGGATGTCGTCGCCGAGTTCGCGGTTCACCGTGCGGATCGCATCGAGCGCGTTGGGGATGCTCATCGTCAGCTCCACCGCCCGGATGCCGCCTGCGACGAGCGCCCCGGCCAACGGCAGCGCCAACTCGGGCCGGGACACACGCACGATCGCCACCAGCCCCGCGTCCACGAGTTGCGAGACAATCTGTTCCCGCCCACTCACTTGGTTTTATTGAACCAGTTTGTTGTGTCCTTGACGTTGTGCTTCACCGACTCGAGCCGAATGGTGAACGCCGCGAACGACGGCTCCTTCAACTCCAGCGTGTGCGGCACCTGCACGCCATCGACCGATTTGTAGTCGCGGAACAGCACCCTGGTTTCCACCTCCTGCCCCTGCATCTCTGCCGCAGAGGCGATCCCGGAAACCAGCCCGGTAACGGCATCAAATAAGAACGTGTCCGCGTCCCCCTTTTTCGGTGTCATTTTCACGGCGAACATTTTCCTGCCGCCGACCTGCTCCACCTCCTGCAGTTCGATCTTTGGATAATTTTTTTTGAAGTTGAGGTAGGCGAAAAAGTCGGCGTCGACTTTCTTGTTGGCCAGTTCGCGTTCCTTCTTTTCGATGACCCTGCCGTCCGGCGTTTCCGTCCACCCCTTTTTGCCGGCGAACACATCGCGGACCGTCCCCAACCCCTCGATGGTCAACTCCATCGCCTCCTTGTTCGGGGCGGCGTGCCGCAGGATGACCGGCATCTCCGCGCCGAAGGCCTCCAGTCGAATCTTCCCCCGGGCCTCGCGGTTCTTGAGCTTGCGCATCGCCTTCTCGCCGCCCAGCGCCTCGACGTTTCGCTTCAGGATGGCCTCCACCGACGGGAGCTTGGCCGGGGCCTCGGCCGGGGCGTTGCCGGCCCATGCCGCCAAGCCGGCCGCCACGATCACGAATTGCCTGGTTGTCATTTTCATTTGGTTGGCGGCAGTCTGTCCCCCGACGGGCGGTTTGGCAATGAAGTTCGCGCTTGTAAGCCGTCCGCAAAACGGGTAGCAAATCCGCGCCGGGCCACGGTGCCGGGCGCGTATCATGGAGTTGGCTGATTTTCTCACCAAGGAACAGGTTGTCACGGACTTGAAAGCCACCGACCGATGGGAGGCGATAGAGGAGTTGATCGACCTGCTCGTGGCCAACGGACAGGTCGACTCCGACCATCGCGAGGCGGTCGTTTCCGTCGTCAAGAAGCGCGAAACCTCGATGAGCACCGGCATCGGCTTCGGGATCGGCATCCCACACGCCTCGACCGACCTGATCGCCAATGTCACCGGTGCCTTCGGCCGCAGCCGGAGCGGGGTCGACTTCGACGCACTCGACAACCAGCCGGTCAACCTCGTGATGCTCTTCCTCGTGCCGCAGGGCCAGTTCCAGAAACACCTCCACACGCTGGCCAAGATCGCGAAGGTGTTGCACAAGAAGGAATTCCGCAAGTCGCTCGAGGAAGCCGGGGACGCGGCCGAAATGTACCGGATCATCCGAGACGCGCAGGAGATCTGAGCCTAGCCTTTTTTCACTCATCCAAGCCCTCCCCGCCGCGCTTGGCCAAGCGACTCGAATCATGATCCATCTCGCCCTACAGGAAAAACTGCAACAGGCCGTCCTCGCGCTCCTGCCCGACACCGACGTCTCGAGCGTCCTCGTCCGCCCCTGCCCCGAGCCGAAGTTCGGTGACTACCAGACCAACGCCCTCATCGGCTTGGCCAAGCGCAACGAGCTCAACCCGCGCGAGTTCGCCGCGCAGGTCGTGGAGCAACTCGACATCGACGACTGCTGCGAGTCGGTCGAGATCGCCGGGCCGGGGTTTCTGAATTTCAGGCTCAAGATCGAAACCCTCTCCGCTGCCCTCGCCGGCGCGGCCAAGGGTGAGCACCTGTTTTACCGCACCGCCGCCAAGCCGCTCACGGTCGTCATTGACTACTCCTCGCCCAACGTGGCCAAGCCGATGCACGTCGGCCACATCCGCTCGACCATCCTCGGCTACGCCCTGGCCAAGGTCTTCCGACTGCTGGGCCACAAGGTCGTCACCGACAACCACATCGGCGACTGGGGCACGCAGTTCGGCAAACTGCTCGTCGGCTGGAAGGAACACCTCAACAAGGAGGCGCTTGGCCGGGATGCCCTCGCCGAGATGGAGCGCCTGTACAAGCTCGTCAACGCCGCCTGCGACGAGGACGAAACCGTCCTCGCCCGCGCCCGCGAGGAACTCGTCAAACTACAGGACGGCGACGCCGAAAACCTCGCCATTTGGCGCGAAATGATCGACCTGTCGCGACACCAGTTCGATGAAATTTACGGCCGGCTCGGCGTCAAGTTCGACGAGACGCTGGGCGAGAGTTTTTACAACGACCGCCTCAAGGGCGTGGTCGATGAGCTCATCGACCAGGGTATCGCCGAGGAAAGCGAGGGTGCGCAGGTTGTCTTTTTCAACGACCACAAGGCCCTCAAGAAACACCCGGCGATCGTCCAAAAAAGCGACGGCGCGGCCAACTACACCACCACCGATCTGGCCACGCTTGAGCACCGGCAAACCACCTGGCGGCCAAGCGAGGTCATTTACGTCACCGACGGCCGGCAGCAACTGCACTTCCAGCAACTCTTCGCGCTGTACGACCGATGGAAGCCGGGCCACGGCATGAAACTCAACCACGTCTGGTTCGGCGCGATCCTTGGCGAGGACGGACGGCCGTTCAAGACGCGCAGCGGCGAGATCATTCGCCTCTCCGGCCTGCTCGACGAGGCCGAGCAGCGTGCCTACGATGCCGTGAGCAAAAAGAATCCCGACCTGCCCGAGGAGGAGCGGCACGACATCGCCCGTGTCGTCGGTCTGGGCGCGATCAAGTACGCCGACCTCTCCGGCAACCGCCAGAGCGACTACGTGTTCAACTGGGACACCATGCTCGCGCTCGTCGGCAACACCGCTCCGTACCTGTTGTACGCCTTCACGCGCATCCGCAGCATCTTCCGCAAGCTAGGCGCCGAGTCACTGGCCCGACCCGAGTCGTTCGCGCTTGGCGAAGCGGAGGAACAGGTCCTGGCCAAGCACCTGTTGCGCTTCGGCCACGTGCTCGAGTTGGTGGTTGAGGAGTGCCGGCCAAACTACCTCTGCAACTACTTGTACGAACTGGCCGGCCACTTCGGTTCCTTTTACGAGAGTTGCCCCGTGCTCCAGGCCGAGGGCGACACGCGCGCGCAGCGCCTCGCCCTCTGCAATCTCACCGGGCAGATGCTGCAAACCGGCCTCGAGACGCTTGGTCTCGAGACGACCGACCGCATGTGAGCCGTGGCCGCGCGGGGCAAAACGCCGGCGGACTCCCGCTGGATCACCGTCGAGGGGGCGCGCGAACACAACCTCCGTAATCTCTCCGTCCGCATCCCGCGCAACCAACTCGTCGTCGTCACCGGCGTCAGTGGTTCCGGCAAAAGCACGCTCGCGTTCGACATTCTTTTCTCCGAGGGCCAGCGCCGATTCCTCGATTCGCTCAACGCCTACGCCCGGCAGTTCGTCGAGCAGATGCCCCGGCCCGATGTCGACGCCGTCCACGGCCTGCCGCCCACCGTCAGCATCGAGCAGCGCATTTCGCGGGGCGGCGGCAAAAGCACCGTCGCCACCGTCACCGAGATATACCATTTCATCCGGCTGCTTTACACCAAGCTCGGCGTCATTCATTGCCCCGACTGCGAACTGCCGGTACAACCGCAGACACCCGATGCGCTCGTCCGTAGCCTAAAAAAGGAGGCTAAACGACGGGGTGACCTCCTGCTGCTCGCCCCGCGCGTCCGCAACCGCAAAGGCTTCCACACCGACGTCGGCGAATGGGCCGCACGGCACGGCTACGAACAGGTCCGCGCCGACGGCCGGTTTCACCCGACGGCCAAGCCGCTGCGACTCGACCGCTACAGCGAACATGACGTCGAGGCGGTCGTCGGCCGGCTGAAGCAACGCGGCGCCAAGAATGCCGCCGCGATCGTCGCCGAATGCCTCGCCGTTGGCCAAGGGACGCTCTTCGCCGTCGACGACGCCGGCGTCGAGACCGTCCACTCGACGAGCAATGCCTGCGGCGGCTGCGGCCGGTCGTTCGCGCCGCTCGACCCGAAGGATTTCAGCTACAACTCCGCCCGTGGCTGGTGCCCGACCTGCCGCGGCTTCGGTGAGACGTTTTACATCCCGGACATCGACCGCGGCGACGCGCAGGAGTCGGTCGAGGAAACCTGGTTCGCCTGGCAGGAGGAGAGTCGCGAATTATGCCCCGACTGCACCGGCGCGCGGCTCGCCCCCCTCGCCCGCGCCGTCCGGCTGCCGCTGCCGCGCTTGGCCAAGCGCAACTTTCCCGAAGAGCCGACGATCGACGAATTCGCGCAGGCCAGCGTCGGGGCGGCGGGCGGGCTGTTCGCCACGCTCACGTGGCGCGGACGCGGCGCGGAGATCGCCCGTGACATCCTGCCGGAGATCGCCTCAAGACTGGATTTCCTGCACGAAGTCGGCCTAGATTACCTGCAGCTTGGCCGCGCGGTGACCACGCTCAGCGGCGGCGAAGCCCAACGCATCCGCCTGGCCGCGCAGCTTGGCTCGAACTTGAGCGGAGTGCTGTACGTGCTCGACGAGCCGACCATCGGCCTGCACCCGCGCGACAACCGGCAACTGCTCGGCGCGCTCGAGCAACTCCGCTCGCGCGGCAACTCGGTGGTCGTGGTCGAGCACGACGACGACACGATGGCGCGCGCCGACCACATCATCGACCTTGGCCCCGGCGCGGGCGTCGAGGGCGGCCAGGTCGTCGCCGCCGGTTCGCTTAAGCAGATTTTGCTGAACAAACAGTCGCTGACCGGCGTCGAGTTGGCCCGGCAGCACGAACGCGGCCAGGCGCTTGGCCAAGCGCGACCGACCGCCCCGCCCCTGACCCGGCGCGGGGCCAGTCTGAAAAACAAAACGCCGTCGCTCATCTTCCGCGGGTTGAGCCGGAACAACCTGAAGAATCTCTCAGTTGCCTTGCCGCTGGGTCGGTTCACGGTCGTGACCGGCGTGAGCGGGTCCGGAAAAAGCACGCTCGTGCGCGACTGCATCCTTCCCGCCGTGCAGGCGGATCTGAAGGCCAAGCGCAAAAAAACGATCGACGGCATCGGAAAGATCAAGGCCGTACACGAGGTCGACCAGTCACCGATTGGCCGTACTCCGCGCTCGGTGCCGGCAACGTACGTCGGATTTTTTGACACCATCCGACAACTGTTTGCGCAGGTGCCGGAAGCCCGGATGCGCGGATTCGGCCCGGCGCGGTTTTCGTTTAACAGCCCGCAAGGCCGCTGCCCCAACTGCAAGGGCGCAGGCATCGTGAAGCTCGAGATGAATTTCCTGCCGCCCGCCTTCATGACGTGCGACACCTGCGACGGCAGCCGCTATAGCCCGGAGGTACTCGACATCGTCTACAGCGGCAAAACGATCGCCGGTGTACTTGAGTTAAGCGTCAACGAGGCGACCGAATTGTTTGGTGCCATTCCAAAAATCTACCGAGCACTCAAGGCGCTGCAGGACACCGGCTTGGGCTACATCAAGCTCGGCCAGACCAGCCCGACGCTGAGTGGCGGCGAAGCCCAGCGCGTCAAGCTCGTCACCCATCTGCTGAGCGGCCTAAGCGACAGCACCCGCCTCAAGGCCGACACCAAAAAGAACCTGTTCCTCCTCGAGGAACCGACGATCGGCCTGCACATGGCCGATGTGCGGCGGTTGGTCGGGGTGCTGCAGAGTCTTGTCGAGGGTGGCCACACCGTGCTGGTAATCGAGCACAACCTCGACCTGATTGCCGCCGCCGACTGGGTGATCGACCTCGGCCCCGAAGGCGGTCAAGCCGGCGGCGAGATCACAGTCCAAGGCTCGCCAAAACAGATCGCCCAGACCAAGTCCTCCCACACTGGTCGGTTTCTAAAACGGTTTTTTGAGTAACAGCGGTACAAATCACGGTAGTGACTCTACGCGATAGAATTGCAATGCCTCCCGTTCGCTGGGGTCGACGAAGAAGGTGAAGGATCGGCGGGCAGTTACCGGAGTGCCAACCTTACGCCACTTGGCCGATGCGACATCTGGCTTGCTCCAGACCTGATAGCGTTTGCCAGGCAGGCTGCCCCATTGAATCGTCGTTCCCTGCTCATCGACGGTGATGCTGCCAATCTCGAGTAGCGGGAACGAGCTGGGATCGGTCGGATCGTTGCCGGTAGCGTGTTCCTCGCGGTTGGTGTAACCGTCGGCGTCGGCGTCGGCGTCGGCATGGGCGTCGGCGCTGGAAAAAACCGCGAACTGTTCCCGCTGCCACCGGTCGTCCAGTCCATCGAAGTTGAAATCCTCCTCGCCGGAGAGTATCTCGACAAAGCCGTTGAGCTGCGCCTCGTTGTTACCCTTGCGCACGGTCAGGCTTCGCACGCCCGGCTCGGCGCTCTTCGCCACGGTCACCTCCACGGAGATTAGGTTGAAGCCGTCAAAGGCATTCCGATCGTAGGTCGTTTTTCCGTAAACAACCCCGTCGCCGGTAAGCCGCACTGTCGCCCCGCTTAACGGCAGGGTCGGAGAGTAGATGCCGATCGTCTGTTTTTTGTCGGTGCGCTCGAGCTCGATCGGCTCGAACGCCAACTCGAGCAGGTTTTGATTTTTCGTCGGCGGCCTCAACGCCGAGATGTAAAACGGCGCGCTGCCCTGAATGACCGCAAAATCCTGCGTCGCCGATTTTCCGGGGCGAACCACCGCCTGCTTGTAGCCGCTTGGGCGGAAATTCGTCTCGGCACCGTCGTGCTCGATCGAGATGTCAATGTCCCGCACCAGCGGCTGGGGCTGCGTGTCCGGCGCATGCAGCGGGGCCACCCTCAGCCGGTACGCCGCCGGGGGAAGTGCGGTCAACTCGTACCGCCCGTTGCGTTCGGTGACGGTCGACTGGATGATGTTGCCGTGGGCATCCTCAGCCAGCACGATGGCCCCGAAAACAAGACCGCGCCCCATCGTCACCTTGCCGGTGATCGAGCCGAGCTTGGCCAAGGCGACCGACTCGCCGTACAGCGCCTGCGCGGCTGCGACCTCGTCCTGCAGTAGACCGACCGCCAACCCAACACCGGCGCCGGTCCGCGAAAACATCGTCGCCGCCCCCAGCGGCGAATGCTGCAAGCCGATGAAGTGGCCGAACTCATGCAGCGCCACCGCCTCGACAAAGTTGTCGGCGGAGAACGCATTGTCGTAATCGGCGAACCAACGATGGTCGACGCCATTGAACACCATGTCCGCCTCGACAATCGTGTGATCATCGAAATACATCGGAAACGTCACCGCCAACGCGCCGCTGATCTCCATCCGCTCGTTGTTGACCAACACAGCCCCGTTCGGCGCGGCTTTTTTCACCCAGTAAACGACGTTCGTGTTGTCCTCGCCATCGACATCCACGCCGGGCGGCACCAAACCGCCCTCCTCAAATTTCAGGATCGTCCCCGGCACCGACTCCCATTGGCCGATCGCGGCGCGGACGGCGTTCAGCTCCGCCTCGGCATTCTTAGCCGACCACGCATCGCGAGCCAAATAGTAGCGGATAGCGCGCGTGTCGCGGTTCACCACGTTGGGGTGAACAAGCGGATCCAACTCGTCGAGCCGCCAACGCAGCGCCTGGCCGGCATCGTTCTTGAACAGGACGAACGCCGTGGCGGCCTGGGTCAGGCCAAGCGCGGCGGCGATGACAAGCCAGCGATTCATTTCGCGGCCCTCCTCACCCGGCGCTTCAACTCGGCGAGCGTTAGCGGCTTCGCTTGGCCTAGCGCGCGCTTGACCACCGCACGCGGATCGTCCCGCTTGGCCAAGCCGTGGAACGGATTCCGCACCGTGGCCGAGCCGGTCTCCGACTGCCGAGCGACGTTGAACTTGCCTTGATTCAGCCCCAGCGTTACCGCCTCGTCCCGACTGTTGAACACAACAAACAACACCACCTCGCCACCAACCCTGTATCGCGGCTGAAGCGGCGCGCGGGCGATCCGCCGCCCCAGCACTCCGCCACCCTGCACGATCGTGAGCATTCCGCCGCGCTGCCGTCCCTTCACCTGCTCGATGACCTTCAATTGCACCATCGTGAACAGGCGGCCTTGGTCGTCGCGCTGGCAGGAGAGGCGGACAACCTTGCCGTGCACCACAGCCTCAGCCTTGGCCGCCAATGTCTCGATCGACAGCGACACCTGGCTTGCCGCTTGGCCAAGCGCGACGCCGGCCAGTAGGGCTGCGAGTAATGCAAACGACCTTCCTTTCATGCTGCGCGAAGGGTGTGCGTCTGGCCCAGAAAACTCAATCCGGCATTTTATGCTGGGCAACTACATCCAATTCACCAAACCATGTGCGCCGAATGATGTATTTTGTGTCAAAAATGGTGGATCGCTTCTTGAATCCCATCAGTTTGATTTGGCTGGTGTT
>CAYWMH010000039.1:0-13558 GCA_964459315.1 uncultured Verrucomicrobiota bacterium | reverse complement strand
CAACACGCCGGCGGACCGGGTGATCTGGATCCCGATTGCCGGACTGCAAAACATGGAGGGGCACAAGGCCGAGACGGCGACCGACGTGAGCGCGGTGCTGGTGAAGCTACGCGGCAGCTCAAGCGGGATGATGATGAACCAGGAATTCAACCTGCAGGGCAACGTCATGACGTTCGCCTGGCCGATCGCCGACACCATGTCAAAGCTGTTCAACAAGATTGCCCCGGTGGAGATGGTGCTCCGGGCGGTGGCGCTGCTCGTGGCGTTGGTCGCGGCCGGCTCGATCCTTGCCAGTATTTACAACTCAATGAACGAGCGCCGTCGCGAGATCGCCATATTGCGGGCGCTGGGCGCGCGCCGCTCGACGATTTTTGCCGTGGTGGTCCTGGAGGCCAGCGGCATCGCGGCGTTGGGCGCTGCGGCCGGGTTTGCGGTTTATTTTGTCATCATGAGCGTGGCAGCCTGGTTGATCCGGCAGGAAACCGGTATCGTCCTCAGCCCGCTGGAACTGGAGCCGGTGATGCTTTGGGCGCCTTTGACCATGCTCGTACTGGGTGCGCTCGCCGGGGTGGTTCCGGCGGCGAAGGCCTACCGCACCGATGTGGCCCAAAATCTCAACCCTATTTCTTAAACAATGATGCCGTTTCACTTTTTGATTCTCGCAGTGTTGGTTGCGCTTGGCCAAGTAGGGTGCAGTGGTGGGCACGATCATGACCATTCTCATGCCGAGCCCCATTATCATGAGCCGCCGCACGGCGGCGCGGGGGTGACGCTGGGGGACGAGGCCGCGCACATCGAGTTTTTGGTGGATGCCGGGGCGGGGAGTGTCACCGCTTGGTTTTTCACGCCGCATATGGAGCGGTATCTGCGCATCCAGGCGGAGTCGTTCGAGGTCTTGGCCAAGCTGCCGGACGGTGAGGCTCGGTTGACCTTCCGCGCGGTGGCCAATGCCGGGACCGGCGAGACGGTTGGCGACACGTCGCAATTCGTGGCTCAAGCAGACGGGCTGGCCGGCGTGGCGGTGTTCGATGCGGTCTTGCCAGAGGTAACGGTTCGGGGCACGGTCTACCGAAACGTGGCGTTCAACTATCCGAAAGGCAATTGAGATGAGCACACAGGATCAACCCAGTTTGTGGAAGTGGTACGTGCTGAAGGCCGTGATTGCGGCATTGATTCTTTATGGGGGCTACAAGGTGTTCATCGACAAACCCAGCCCGGAAGTGCCCGCTCCCACCCAGGATGAACTCGACGCATTAAGTGGCAACATCGAGTTGATTGAGGAGGAGACACCAATCCTGGAAGCCAATCCGGAGGCCGTGCCCGGGCCGCCCGCTGAAACAGACCCCATCGCCGCCGTGGAACAGCCCATCCCAAACTTCGTCGAGCTGGTTCAGCCGATGGACGAGATGCCCGAAGCGATCGACGGTTACGAGGGGGTCACCTTCGACAAGCTGGCGTCATTCGCGTATGAGGTGCCGCTGGACCCGGTCACCAACAAGGTGGAGTTGGCCAAGCTCAACGCCCAGATCCCGGAGCGCATCAAGTCGCTGGACAGGAAGCCGGTGGCTATCCGGGGCTTCATGCTGCCGCTCAAGGTGGAGAATGGTCTGGTCACGGAATTGCTGATCATGCGGGATCAGTCCATGTGCTGCTTCGGCACCGTGCCCAAGATCAACGAGTGGATCAACATCCGGATGGCTGGCGACGGCGTCCAGCCGATCATGGACCAGGCGATCACCCTCATGGGCCAGTTGAAGGTGGGTGAAGTGCTCGAAAACGACTATTTGGTGGGCATTTACGAGATGGAAGGGGATCGGATGATCGGCCCGCTGGATCTCTGATTTTTCGCCCAATACGCGGTTGACAGCCGCTTCGCCAAGCGGCAGATTCTAAGGCCTGCTTTTAACCAATGGTCGTTATGAAAAAAAATCGCACTTCCTCCGGTTTCACCCTGATCGAGCTGCTGGTGGTGATCGCCATCATCGCCATACTTGCCGCGCTGTTGCTGCCGGCCCTGGCCAAGGCCAAGACCAAGGCCCACGGCATCTTTTGCATGAATAACACCAACCAGATGATCAAGGGGTTTCATCTGTACGCCACGGATGAGGAGGATTACATCCCCCCCAATCATGATGATGGCAATTCCTCGCCATGGAAAAACTGGTGCAGTGGGCAAGCATCGAATACGACCCATGCCCGTTATATGCTAACTGGACCTACGCCTTCCGAAATATCAAATCCACAAAGTGGATTACCAAGAGGAACGAGACCTTGGCAATGGAATCGCATTGCTCCTTATCTTGCCGGCAATATTACCCTATGGCGTTGCCCTGCTGATCCCAGTACATACTCCGTTAAAGAAGGAGGAGTGACCAAGAATAACATTCCCCGTTATCGTAGCATCTCCATGAGCCAGGCGGTGGGAACTTACCCCTATCAGTCCAAGTCCAAGCAGGCTGTGCATGGCCCGTGGCTGGACGGCAATCATGGCCACACCCGAGGCAGGACCTGGTACACCTACGGCAAAATGAGCAGTTTCAACGCGCCGGGCGCGGCGAACACATACATGCTGGTGGACGAAAATCACAATAGCATCAACGATGCGGGCTTTGCCACCATCGGCCCCGGACCGTCCAACTTCCGCATGATCGACTGGCCAGCCACCTATCACAACATGGCTGCCGGGTTTGCCTTTGCCGACGGCCACTCGGAGATTCGCAAATGGGTTTGGCCCGGGACAGATTTGGAGAAGCGAGGTCCGGCGACCCAGCGCGGTGTCCGCAGTCCGGACATCGTCTGGATGCAGGAGCGCACCTCGGCCCTAATCAAAAAATAGGCTATCGCTGATTTCAAACAGCGATCCTTCGATTAGCTAGATTTTCAAGGCGATCCCAAGCGGGTCGCCTTTCTGTTTGGTAAACAGCCAGTTTGTTGGTTGACGACTCCATTAATCAGGCATACTTTTTCGGTTCGAAAGGCTGAAATTCCTATTAAAATGAAACAAAAACAACATGGATTCACGCTGATTGAGCTGCTGGTTGTAATTGCCATCATTGCCATCTTAGCTGCGCTTCTTTTGCCCGCGCTGGCTAAATCTAAAGGTTTGGCGACCGGTGCGGCCTGTCAAAACAATCAAAAGCAACTGGCATTGGCTTGGACGATGTACGCGGGTGACAACGATGACATGCTTTGCGGAGGATCAACTTACGGCAAGGGAGACTGGTGGTGGGGGCCGCAGGCGATACCCCGGGACAAGTTAGCGCAATTGGGAAAAATATCTTCCAAGCAGCGCGAGATTGAGATGGAGAAGACAGGGATTCGCAAGGGGTTGCTTTTTCCTCATACAGGTGACCCTGGAGTTTACCACTGTCCAGGTGATAAACGGATAAACTCTGCATCGCCGACGTTGACTTACGTTAGTTATTCCGGGGCGGGGGGCATGAACGGGGAGCAACAAGGCCTCTCTGTCAAAAAGACTACCCAAGTCAAAAGCCCATCAGACAAATACATCTATGTGGAAGAATCGGATCCTCGCCAATACAACATGGGATCGTGGATTATCAGTATGGGTGCTGGAAACAATTGGATTGATCCAGTTGCCCCCTGGCACAACGACTACAGCACCCTCAGTTGGGCTGATGGCCATGCGACCACCAAGAGGTGGCTTTCTGAAAAGACCAAAACCGCTGCCAAAGGAACTGTGGGAACACCGACGCGAGCCGGCAGCTTCAGCTTTGGATTCTACGACTCCGACAATCGGGACATTATGTACATGAAGGAACATTATGCCACGAACAGGAAAAGTGGCAACGCCCTCTGATGGGTGGTTATATCTTATACCTGTATCTGAGAAATGAAAATCAAAAATAGCAAACTAAATGGTTTCACGTTGATTGAGTTACTGGTGGTAATTGCCATCATCGCGATTTTGGCGAGTCTGTTGCTCCCTGCATTGGCCAAAGCTAAGACCAAAGCCACAGGTATCCGTTGTATGAGCAATAACAAACAGGTGGTGCTCGCATGGCTCATGTACGCCGGTGACAACGACGGCTTTTTGGCAGGGAGCCTTGGGGATTCGCGAACGCGAAAAATCTGGGTTCCTGGCAATTTGGACTTCAGTTCTAACCGGAATAATGTGGACAAGGGTTTGTTGCTCGACCCCAAGAAAGGCGCCCTTCTTGGTAAATACCTTCAAAATGCGGAGGTTTTCAAATGCCCGGCTGACATGAGCACAGTGAAGATTGGTAAAGAAACACTGCCCCGAATCCGTAGCATCTCCATGAGCCAGTCGTTCGGCCGCAACCCGAGCCAGGGCGGTGGAGCTGGCCAGTGGTTGCCCTATAGCACCTACCTCAATTACGTCAAGGAGGGCGATATGGCCAACCCGGGACCGTCCAATTTGTTTGTCTTTTTGGACGAGCATCCCAACAGCATCAATGACGCTGCGTTTGCGGTAAAATGCGATGCTCGGGATGGAGGGGCGCGCATGATAGATTGGCCTGCAAGTTTCCACAATGGCGCCGCCGGTTTTGCCTTTGGTGACGGCCACGCTGAGATTAAGAAATGGCAGGACAAGCGCACCATTGTACCACACAAAAATTCTAACGGAATGCCCTCACCTCCAGGAGGGCTAAACCGAGCAGCGCCCAACAGCCCTGATGTGGAATGGATGCAGGACCGGGCCTCGGTTCGAAGGGGTTCTCGTCGTTAGAGCCCTCGATTAACCCATTTTTCAAGGCGATCCCAACCGGGTCGCCTTTGTGTTTGGTAAACAGTCAGTTTGCTGGTTGACGGCTCCATTAATCAGGAATACTTTTTCGCTTTGAACGCCTGAAATTCCGATTAAAATGAAACAAAAACAACATGGATTCACGCTGATTGAACTGCTGGTGGTGATCGCCATCATCGCCATCTTGGCAAGTTTACTCCTGCCAGCCCTGGCCCAAGCCAAAGAGAAGGCCAGGTTGACCAGTTGCAAGAATAATCTAAAGCAATTTGGCCTAACAATGATTTATTATACCGATGACAATGATGATCATTTGCCTCACATGCATGAATGGCTGGTTCACCCCCGGAATAAGTCGTCGCAAACTGTTGTTAACGGCAAGAAACCCAACGGCGAGCGGTATAACCGAGGTCAAGATATTACCACAGGCACGCTTTATCCTTACCTAAAGAATCAGGATATCTATCTTTGTCCGACAGACAAGATAATGCTAAAGAGACCAGGGGGCTGGTCCAAATGGGCGGACTTCAGTTATGCAATTAGCGGGCCCGGGATGGATGGTAGAAACCCAAGGGTTTACAACGCGAAATTATCTAGTTGGGTCGAGCCAGATAAATCGATGACTTTCATGGAGGAGTCTTTGGACGCACCATTGAATGATGGGCATGTTTGGCCCAACGTTAATGACTTGTTGGCAACTAGGCACAAGGGTGATGGCAATGGCTATGGTGTAACAAACGCTTCATTAAGAAAAGATATGACTGGTCTTGGATGTGTTTTGATGGGTGACGCTAGAGTAGAAGTGTGGTCAAAGCAAAAATTTCATGACTATTTGAGTCCACTCAATCCAAAAATTGGAGGCAGGGCAGGTCAAACCCGTTTTTGGAAGCCTTATGGTAAAGTTTCAATGCCCAGTCCTTAAAAAACGGGATCCATAAAAGTGGTTTAATTTCGAGTGGCTAAAGTGAACTGCGCTTTGGCATTAAGTGTACACTGTTTTTTTAATGAAAAAAAAATTATCGCGTCGTTCTGCTCTGAAATCAATCGCGGGTAGCACCGCAGCCGTTGGAGCTGTTCTTACCACACCCGCGCGTGGCCAGGCGGCCGAGGGCAAGGTGAAGGGCAACATCCGCCATTCGGTCTGCAAGTGGTGCTACGGCAGTACCGGCTTGGAGAAACTGGCGGCCAAGGCGGCCGGCCTCGGCATGGAGTCGGTTGAACTGCTCGACCCGTCGGATTTCCCGACCATGCGAAAGCACGGCCTCATGTGTGCCATGGTCAGTTTCCCAACCGGCACGCTCAAGGACGGCAAAACCAAGGTGGGCGGCATCAGCCGGGCGTTCAACCGGCTGGAGCACCACGACACGCTGGTGGAGGTTTACGAGAAACGCATCAAGGAGACCGCCAACGCCGGGCTGAAAAACCTCATCTGTTTTTCCGGCAACCGCGACGGCATGGACGACGAGACCGGCCTGAAGAATTGCGCCATCGGCCTAAAGCGCATCCTGCCCATTGCCGAGAAGCACAAAGTGACCATTGTGATGGAGCTACTCAACAGCCGGGTAAACCACAAGGACTACATGTGCGATCGCTCCGACTGGGGCGTCGAACTTTGCAAGGCGATCGACTCGGAACGGTTCGGGCTGTTGTACGACATCTACCACATGCAGATCATGGAGGGGGATGTCATCCGCACCATCCGCA
Source organism: uncultured Verrucomicrobiota bacterium (assembly GCA_964459315.1). Classification (GTDB taxonomy): domain Bacteria; phylum Verrucomicrobiota; class Verrucomicrobiia; order Limisphaerales; family UBA1096; genus UBA1096. Next base: position 7,128 of record CAYWMH010000039.1, on the reverse strand, counting down.
ACAATCACAAGTATCTCTTTCACTACCACACCGGCGGCAACCCCGGTCGTAACGAGATTGACGAGACTCAGGAGCTTTATTACCCCGCGATCATGCGTGCGATCCTCGCGACCGGCTACAAGGGTCACGTTGGGCAGGAGTTCATCCCCAAGCGCAAGGACAAGCTGGCCTCACTCGAGCAGGGTGTGCGCATCTGCGACGTCTAATCGATGAGCCCCGGTATTTCTGTAACCAAGCGGGAGGCGATCACCGCTGCGGTGAGGCATTCCGTGCGGGAAACGAGCGTCTACGATATTCACACGCACCTGTACGACCCGGCGTTCGGGGAGCTGCTGCTTTGGGGGATCGACGATCAATTGGTGTATCATTACCTCGTCGCCGAGGCGTTCCGGCATTTCGACATCGGCTACGACGATTTCTGGCGCCTGGCCAAGGAGGATCAGGCACAGATGATTTGGGACGCGTTGTTCGTCGAGAACTCGCCGCTGTCGGAGGCGTGCCGAGGGGTGTTGACTGTCCTCAACCGGCTTGGCCTCGACGCCAACCAGCGCGACCTACCGGGCATCCGCAATTGGTTCGCCGAGCAGGACCCGAACGACTACATCACGCGTTGCATGGAGTTGGCCAAGGTCAAGACGATCTGCATGACCAACTCGCCGTTCGACGATTTGGAAACGCCGCAGTGGGACGCCGGCTTTGAGCGGGACGATCGCTTCACCTCTGCGCTGCGCATCGACCCGCTGCTGCTCGAGTGGGACGCCGCCGCGCCGCGCTTGGCCAAGGCCGGCTACGAGGTGCAGGCGGATTTCTCCGGCAAAACGATGGAGGAAGTGCAGCGGTTTTTGCGGGACTGGGCCAAGCGCATGGACGCGCTGTACGTGATGGTCTCCCTGCCACCGACATTCGAGTACCCGGCGGACACGCAATGCTCGAAATTGATCGACGGCGCCATCCTGCCGTTCTGCCGCGAGAGCGGGCTGGCGTTCGCGCTGATGATCGGCGTGAAGCGCGGGGTGAATGCCGCGATGCAACTGGCCGGCGACGGCATCGGCAAGCCAAACCTGATCGGTCTCGAGAATCTCTGCTCCGGTCATCCCGACAACAAGTTTCTCTGCACCGTGCTGTCGCGCGAGAGCCAGCACGAGTTGTGTGTTATCGCGCGGAAATTCCGCAACCTGCATGTATTCGGTTGCTGGTGGTTCACCAACATCCCCAGTGTCATCGAGGAGATGACCCGGATGCGCCTCGATCTTGTCGGGATGAGCTTCACCGCGCAGCACTCAGACGCCCGTGTACTCGACCAGATCATTTACAAGTGGGACCACTCCCGCGAGATTGTTGCCAAGGTGTTGACGGAGAAATACCTGAACCTCGTCGACACCGGCTGGGAGCCAAGCGGGGCGGAAATCCAGCGGGACGTAGAGGGACTGTTTGGAGGCAGCTTCAGCCGCTTCCTCGCCCGATAAACGCCGCCCTTGGCCAAGGCCACTTGACGAAGCTGCTGCGGATGCAATACTTTCACCGAGCCGCCAAGTTCCGGGCGTGCTGACTTTTATTGATGAAATTCAAACAGCTTTGTTGCCTTGGTTTTGGGTTGCTTGCCGGGATAGAGACGCTTTCGGCTGGGCCCATTCTCGTGAATGGTGGAAAGGATCTCAAATATCTAGCCAAGATTGAAAACGAGCTCAACGATGGGAGTGCCGAGATTAACCTGTCGGTGGGAATGCGCCATGGCCGGTGGCCGATCGGTTATCTGGAGATGGCTCAGGCTGGCAAGTTCACGAACCCCGCGTTGTGTGCCGCATGGCACTCGAATCGGCATCAACCTGCCACTGGCGAGTATAAGGTCTCTGCCGAGATTACACTTGTCGGTGAAGAGGAGGTTTATGATGGCGTTAGTGGCGTGATTGGTTGGTTGGATTCCGAGTCTGGCGTTGGCATCTCTTTTGTGCTGAACCACTACGACGGTTTTCAGGTCGGCACGGTTTCTTTTCTGGCTGAGGACGCTGAGGCTAACCGGTCACTAGACGGATTGTTCGATTTGGACGGCTTACCCGCGCGGGCAACAACTAATTCCGCCTGGTCCGGCAAGGGCTCCCACGATCATTCCAAGTGGGTTAGGATGGAGTTGACGTTTTCCCCTCCGACGGATGAGGACCGGGCGGTTCTCGAAGATGTCACGGCGAGAATCACAGCCGTTGTATTCAAGACTGCAAAAAAAATCGTCGAGGGTACCCGTGAAATCGTCCTGCTAACCAATTTGCCCATGCCGGAGGGAAGCAAGCATCGGTTCGGTTATTTCGGCTACTGGGACAGTCTCTGGGATGAGGGGGGCAAAATTGCGATCTGCAGAGGTCTAAAGTTCGATGGGGAAATTTACAACTCTCCGCCAACCATCGAATCGATTGGTGATCATGTGATCAATGAAAACGAGACTGCGGAAGTGCGTGTCGTGGTGGATGATGTCGAGGTGTATTCCTCCAAGCTCGAGGTTACCGCCGATTCTTCCAATCCGGCGCTAGTTCCTTCGGAGGGAATCGAGATTGATTCCTCTGGCTCCAAGCGCAACGTGATTATTACGCCCGCTTCGGGCGCGTTCGGTGAGGCTGTCATCACGTTCACTGTCAGTGATGGTGAGAAGCAGGCCGCGACGGCGTTCACGTTGACCGTCAACGAATCCAGCGAACCGCCGGTGCTTACCGTCGCGCGAGGCGGGGAGGGCAAAGTGGCACTGGAGTGGGCCGGCGGCGGCGAGTTGCAGGCCAGCGACAACCTGAAAAATTGGCAACCCGTCGAAGACGCCGCCAGTCCGTTCGCGGTCGATCCAATAGACGGGCAAAAATTCTTCCGGGTGCTCCAGCCGTAGACCCGCAGCTACTCTTCCGCCGTGTAGGCGTCCATCCCTTCGCAGGTGCAGACCGGGTTGCGGTCGCCGTGGACATTGTCGATGCGGTTGACGGGTGGCCAATATTTCTGCTCCCTCAAACCCGCCACCGGGAACACCGCCTGCTCTCGGCTGTAGGGCCGATTCCATTCGTCGGCGAGGTCGTCGGCCGTGTGCGGGGCATTTTTCAGCAGGTTGTTTTCCGCGTCCGCCTCGCCGTTTTCGATTGCCGCGATCTCGGCGTGGATGGCGATCATTGCGTCGCAGAACCGATCCAGCTCCGCCTTCGGCTCGCTCTCGGTTGGCTCGACCATCATCGTCCCGGCGACCGGCCACGAGATCGTTGGCGCGTGAAAGCCATAATCCATCAGCCGCTTGGCCACGTCCTCTACGGTGACTTTTTCGAACTGCCTCAGATCAACAATGCACTCGTGCGCCACGAGCCCGTTCTTGCCCCGGTACAAAATCGGGAACGTGTCGGCAAGGCGCTGGGCGATGTAGTTGGCGTTGAGGATGGCTACCTGCGTGGCTCGGGTCAGGTTTTCACTCCCCATCATCGCGATGTACATCCACGAGATCGGCAGAATTCCGGCGCTGCCCCAGGCCGCCGCCGCCACCGCGCCGCTGTCTGCCACCAGCGGATCGCCCGGCAAAAACGGCGCGAGATGTGCCGCGACTCCGATCGGCCCGACGCCCGGGCCGCCGCCACCGTGCGGGATGCAGAAGGTCTTGTGCAGGTTCAGGTGGCAGACATCCGCACCGACGTGGCCGGGGCTGGTGAGACCGATCTGCGCGTTCAGGTTCGCGCCGTCCATGTACACCTGCCCGCCGTTATCGTGGACGATCGAGCATATCTCGCGGATGCCCCGCTCGAAAATTCCGTTAGTGGACGGGTAGGTGACCATGATGGTGGCCAGGTTTTCGCTGTGCTCTCCGGCTCGGGCGCGGAGGTCATCGAGATCGATGTCGCCGTTGGCGGCGGATTGGCCGCATGTCACCGGTACGACCTTCATCCCGGCCATTACTGCGCTGGCCGGGTTGGTGCCGTGCGCCGACATCGGGATCAGGCAGACGTTGCGCCGCCCCTCGCCCCGGCTCTCGTGGTAGCGGCGGATCGCCAGCAGCCCGGCCAGTTCGCCCTGCGAGCCGGCGTTGGGCTGGAGCGACACGGCGGCAAAGCCGGTGATCGACGCCAGCCAGCACTCGAGCTGCCCGAACAGTTTTTGATACCCCTGCGCTTGGCCAAGCGGCGCGAATGGGTGCAGCGCGGCAAAGCCGGGCCAGCTGACCGGGAACATCTCGGCGGCGGCGTTGAGCTTCATCGTACAGGAGCCAAGCGGGATCATCGACATCGTGAGCGACAGGTCGCGCGCCTCCAGCTTCTTGAGGTAACGCAGCATCTCCGTCTCCGACTGGTGGCGGTTGAACACCGGGTGCGTGAGAAAACCGGATGTGCGCCGCAGCGACTCCGGGATGGCCTCCGCCCCGTCGCGGGCCAGGTTGCATTTCGCCGGTTGGCCGCCGTTGAACACCGCCAGCAAGTCGGCCAAGTCGTCCGTCGTTACCGTCTCGTCGAGCGCGATGCCGATGCGCCCACCGCCGAATTGCCGTAGATTGATCCGCCGCTTGGTCGCCTCGGCGATCACGCCATCCGCCGCTTGGCCAAGTGCGACGGTGATCGTGTCAAAAAAGTGCGCCGACTCCACCGCTTGGCCAAGCTGGCGCAGGCCGTTAGCCAAAGCGTTGGCCAAGGCGTGGACGCGTTCGCCGATCTGCCGCAGGCGGTCCGGTCCGTGGTACACGGCGTACATCGAGGCGATGTTGGCCAGCAAAGCCTGCGCGGTGCAGATGTTGCTCGTCGCCTTATCGCGGCGGATGTGCTGCTCGCGTGTCTGCAACGCCAGCCGCAGGGCGGGGCGGCCGTTCGCATCCTTTGACACGCCGACGATGCGGCCCGGCAGCCGCCGCTTTTGCTTGTCCCGCGTGGCGATGAACGCCGCGTGCGGGCCGCCGTAGGCCATTGGCACGCCGAACCGCTGCGCACTGCCGACGGCGATGTCTGCGCCGAGTTCGCCGGGCGGCTTTATCTGCGTGAGCGCCAGCAGGTCGGTTGCGACGATGGCCAGTGCATCGTGCTCGTGCGCCTGTTCGATGATCGCGCCCGGGTCGACCAGCGAGCCGTCGGTGGCCGGGTATTGCAGCACGACGGCGAATACCGGCGTGCTGAAGTCGAACTGGGCAGGGTTGCCGGTGATGATCTCGATACCGACCGCCCCGGCGCGCGTGCGTAGCACGGAGAGCGTTGACGGATGGCAGTCGTCCGAGACGAACACGGCGTTGGCCTTGTTGCGGGATTGGATGTTGCGGCACATCGTGAGCGCCTCGGCGGCGGCGGTGGCCTCGTCGAGTAGCGATGCGTTGGCGATCTCCATGCCGGTCAGGTCGCAGACCATCGTCTGGAAATTGAGAAGCGCCTCGAGGCGGCCCTGCGAAATCTCCGCCTGATACGGCGTGTATTGCGTGTACCAGCCGGGGTTCTCGAGCAGGTTGCGCTGGATGACCGGCGGGGTGATGCAGCCGTGGTAGCCCATGCCGATGTAGGAGCGCCAAACCTGGTTTTCGCCAGCCAACGCGCGGAGCGACTGCAGCGCTTCAGTCTCGCCCTGGGCGGCGGGGAGTTCGGGCGGCTCGGCGAGGCGGATGCTGCTCGGCGTACCGGCGTTGATCATCGCTTCGAGCGACTCGTGGCCAAGCGCCGCGAGCATCGCGGCAATGTCGTCCGGCCGCGGGCCGATGTGCCGATCCACGAACCGATCCGGGTGTTGAGTCAATGCGTTGTCGGGTTTCAAAATGATCCTTGAAGGGGGGCACTGCCACCCTGCGGCCAATGTAAGGGACAACCGAAACCGTCCCAAGCGAGATTCCCGAATTGTGAATAATTACTCGCCCCGAAGATCCTCTGAGTTTTTACCGGCCTTGAGGACGAGGATGCAGCGGAAGCCGTAGTCTTCGGTGGCGCTCTTGGGGGTGACGAGGAGTTCGCGGGCGGGGTTGAGCAGGTCGGCGGAGTCGTCGCGCCAGCCGCCGCCGCGCAGGATGCGGCCGATGCCCTCCTCGCTTGGCCAGGCGGTGCACCATTCCCAGGCATTACCACGCAGGTCGTGCAGGCCCAGCGTGTTGCCGGGTAACGCGCCGCCCGGGCTGGTGCGCTCGAAATTGTCGCTGCCGGTTTTCGGGCCAAAGTTGGCGGTGTCGGCTGGCTGCGCTTGGCCAAGCGCGGCGGTCCATTCGTCGGAGGTCGGCAGGCGGTAGCCTTCGTGGTCGGCGAGCAGGCCGGTTGCCCGTTCGCGCTGGCTGAGCCAGGCGCAGAAGGCTTGAGCGTCGTCCCACGAGACATTGACGGCGGGGTGGCGGTCAGTGTCCTGAAACCAGGCGGACTGCCAGCCGTTGGTGGTGGCGCGGGCAAAGGCGTCGTAGTCGGCAACGCGGGTCTCCCAGACGCTGATCCAGGCGTCGCCGCCGGGCAGCGGGACGAACTGCATGCCGAGGCTGTTGACAAACAAGTGGCGTTCATTGACTTGTTGAAAGCCGGGCTTGGCCAAGGGGTCACCGCCGCAACCGCCGAGGAGTCCGGCGACCGCCAGCAGCGCCAGCGCTTGACCAAGCGGGAATCGATTGTGCGTCGGATCAGGCATGGCGTTGGGCGTCGAGCAGTTTTTGGCTGCGCCGGCGCGACGGCACGGCGAGGGCGGTTTGGCGGGTCAACTGCCTGATTTCAGGCCGGCTGACCTTAATGCGGTTTTCGGCGTCTAGCACGTTTTGCACGCGCAACAACGCCAATGTCCGCTGGCCAATAAGTACCGGCAGCATGCAGGCGGTGCGTAGTCGGAACTGCCGGTACGGCAGCAGGCCGATGTACTCGACGGCGTCGTCGAGGTGCGCGGCCGCCTTGTCGAGGTAGCTGTCGTAAACGGGACGAAAGCGGTCGATGGTCTCCGTCGCGAGCAGGTCGCGCGGCGTGAGGTCGTGCTCGGCCAGCACGGCGGCGGGCAGGTAGCAGCGGCCCGTGCGCAGGTCGGCCGGGAGGTCGCGCAGGATGTTGACCAGTTGCAGCCCCTTGCCAAAGCGCACCCCGGTCTCGAGCAGCTGCGCCTCGGTGGCGGCGTCGGCCTCGAACAGGTGCGCCAGCGACAGGTGCGTCCAGAATTCGCCGACACAACCGGCGACGCGGTAGGTGTAGTCGT
>CAYWMH010000038.1:2530-13575 GCA_964459315.1 uncultured Verrucomicrobiota bacterium | reverse complement strand
TTACGAAACAGCTGCTCTACCACTGAGCTACACTGGCTTGCCGAGCTTGGCCAAGCGCACGGGCACATTATCCGTCGGTTCCAGACAGGTCAAGGGTGCCCACAGAAGGTTACCTGCTGCCTGGCTTCAGCCGGGTGATTCCGAGTTTTTCGGCCTCTGTTAACATCGCGCCCAAACGATCAACCAACGGGAATTCGACGCCGTCCGCGAGCAGTTGGGCCAAAATCGCCGGATCGTTCGTGCAGCAGTAGTTGATCCTGACCCCGTGTTGCCGCAAGCGTTCTGTGTGCGAGGGGTCGACCTTTCCGCCGCCCAGCAACTGGATGAATTCGCATCCCGACTCGATAGTTTCTTTAACGTACTGTAACGTATTTGTCTGGCGCTCCATGTTGCAGATTTTGATTCTTGGCTCGATCGATTTGGCGGCAATTGCCGCATCGGTGCGACAGGCCAGAAATGCCTGGTGAAGCCGGTTCTTCGATGCGATGAGGTGGGCTGTTTTTTTGGCGAGTTCAACTCCGCCCTTTAGGTGGACGTTAAGCCAGATGTTTCGCGGCATGACATCGAGCGCCTCACCCAGTGTGGGAATTTGTTCTCCAGTAAAACGGCTGCTTTTCCACGAGCCGGCATCCAGTTTTTTAAGGTCGACGAGCAACCAATCTTCGATCCGACCTTCGCCGTTCGTTGTGCGGTCGATCGTGTGGTCGTGCATGAGCACCAGTTCCCCATCCTTGGTGAGCGCCACGTCAAATTCGATCATATGTGCGCCCAGCCGGATAGCTTCGCGAAACGCGGCGATCGTGTTTTCCGGGTGCGTGTCGCTCGCACCCCGGTGGGCACACACTCCGCGTGTTGGCATCTGCAACTGTTCGTGCTCGATGCCGACACAACCGACCAGCAGCGTGGCCATGATTGAAGCAAATCCTATTTTCACGTCTGTGCCGAGGGTAGACAGATTCATCATTGCCGGTCAACGACTGAAGATGTCGGCGGGATGAGAAATGGAATCAGCGGGGTTGCCATCCAGCGGAAGTTGGGTACATTCGCCCCAAACGAAAGGTTTGGTTAATGATGCCCCCCCGCACCATACTTATTCTGGCCTGTGCCGTGATGTTGCATGGAGCAGCCGTTGGTGTGTCGTTGTCGGCCTCGCGCGTGGACGCGCTGCTGGCGGCGGACAACCGGGTCGGCGGCGGTGACGGGGTGGCGCTTGGCCAAGCGCTGGACGACCTGGCATTTCTGCGCAAGGCCACCCTCGACATGGTGGGACGGATTCCGACTCACGCGGAGATTCTGCAGTATCAACGGTGGTCGTTGGCCAAGCGGCGGGCAATGCTGGTTGAGAGGCTGCTCAAGGAGGACGGGTTTGCCGATCGCTGGACGGTGTTCTTCGCGGACCTGCTGCGCATCCGCAGCCGGGCCGAGGGCGGCAACCGGCTGCTCGCCTACGTGCACCAGTCGATCGAGTCCGGCAAGCCTTGGGATGTCATGACGCGGGAATTGATCGCGTCCAGCGGCTCGGCGGGCAAGGCCCCGTCGGTCGGGTTCTTGTTGGCGGACGATTCCGACCCGATGGCGATGGCTGCTGCCACGGGGCAGATTTTCATGGGCGTGCGCATGGCCTGCGCGCAGTGCCACAACCACCCGTTCGACAAGTGGCGCCAAAAACAGTTTTACGAACTGGCCGGTTTCTTCGGAAAAACCCGGCAGGTCGAGAGCCGGCTCAGCAAAAAGACCTACGTCACTGAAGGGGAGGAGATGAAGGTGCTTTGGCCGCCGGAACGCCGCAAGCCGAAGCAGCGGTTCCCGGTGGCGCCCAAGTTTCCGTTCCCGGTCGAAGACAGCACAGTCAAGCCCGACCACCTGAACCGACTCGAGGCGTTGCGGGCCGGGGAATTGAACGCAGACAAAAAGCAGAGGGAAGCCGACGCGCTGGATGTGTTGATCGATGCCGTGGGCGCGCCCGAATCCTCCGTGGCCGAGCCGGCCGGCCGCGACGTTGCCCGTGAAGCGAAGGCGGACATCCGCAAACTCAATGTCCAGGGCGATCTGTACCGGCGCAGCGAGTTGCGCACCGAATTGGCCCGGATGGTGACCCATCCCCAAAACCGCTACTTCGCGCGAAACCTCGTCAACCGCGTCTGGGCAGAATTGCTGGGGCGCGGCTTTTACATGCCGATCGACGACTACCAGGGCGAGGTCACGCACCCGAAAACCGTCGAGTACCTGTGCGACGAGTTCATCGCCAATGGCTACGATGTGCGATTCCTTTTCCGGACGATTCTGGAAACCGACGCGTACGCCCGCGCGCCGCTCGGTGCGGAGGCTGGGAATGAGGCGCGGGAGGCGTCGCAGGCGGCTTTCGCCTCCGGCATCACGCGCCGGATGGTGAGCGAGGTGCTCTACGCCAGCATCGTGATCGCCGGTCACCTGCAGGATTACAAATGGCCGAAGGGCGCCAATGTGCGGGCGTTCGAGCGGCGGGTGCGCGTGCCGCTCGATCCCGATCCCGAGGCGGCGGCACCGGCGGAAGCCGGGCCGGAGCTTGGTCAAGCGGAGATAAAAATGTCCGCCAAGCCTAAGCCGTACGACCTGGAGAAGGTCATCTCGCTGAACTTCGACAAGTTGGCGACGTCCGATTTGGAACAGGACCTGGGCCGGATGAAGGTGATGTCGGATCAGGAACTCGAGGCCAAGAGGATGGCCGAAATCGCCCGGAAGAAAAAATCGCTCCGCCGCCGGTACACCTACAAGACCGTGACGGAGGAGGTCGACGACAACCCGCGCTTCTCCAGCTCGATGCGTATGGCCACCCCGGCGGCGCCGTCGCATTTTCTGCGCGTATTCGGGCAGCCGTCCCGCGACAGGCTGGGCGAGTTCCGCGAGCACACCCCGTCGATGCGCCAGGCGCTGATGATGCTCAACGGCAAAGCCACGCACGAGGCGTCGCGCGTCGGTCCTTACGAGCCGATCCACCGGCTGCTGACCGGCAAGGGCAAAAACCTGGCCAAGGCAGTGGAGCTGGCCTACCTCGAGACACTTACCCGTAGGCCAAGCGCGGAGGAACAGGCCGAGGCATTGGCCGTGCTTGGCCAAGCGCCGCTGGAGGGGATGGCTGACCTGCGCTGGGTGCTGCTCAATAGCCACGAATTTCGTTACCTCCCGTAAAACCAGAAACGATCATGAAAGAGACAGGATGCCTTGATTATCAATTGACCCGGCGGCGCATGATGCAGGCGACCGGGGCGAGCCTTTTGGGGATGCCGGTGGCGCGCCTTCTCGCCGCGCACAACACGTCGGCCGCCGCCAAGGCCAAGCACGTCATTCTATTCTGGAACGGCGGCGGTATGAGCCACGTCGACACGTGGGATCCCAAGCCGGGCCGTCCGGTGCAGGGTGAATTTTCCACCATAAACACCTCCGCCGCCGGCGTCCAGATCAGCAGCATCTTTCCAAACCTTGCCAAGCAGATGCACCACTGCGCGCTCGTGCGATCCATCGCCGGGACGAACGGCGCGCACGGCCGCGCGACGTACGAGCTGCAAACCAGCTACAACATGGATCCGTCGCTGATCCACCCCGGCCTCGGCTCGATGGTCGTTCACGAGAAGGAACGGCTCGGCGACCTGCCGTCGTTCATCACCATCAACGGCCAGGCGCCCAGGTCAGGCTACCTCGGCCAGCGCTGCGCAGCCTATTATGTCGGCAAGCCGGGCGAGAAGGATCCGTACCTTGCCTTCCCCGCCGGCATCAACCAGTTGCGCGGGAACAAGCGGCTGGACCTGCTGGCCCGCATGAACACCCGCACAACCCGGCGGAGCGGCAACACCAACTTCAAGGCCACCGAGACGGCCATCAAAGAGGCGGTCGCCCTGATGAAGAGCCCGACGCTGAAAGTGTTCGACCTCGACAAGGAGAATCCGGACACGCTGGCCCGCTACGGCGACACCGACTTTGGGCGGGGCGCACTGCTCGCGCGCAAGCTGGTCGAGGCCGGCGTGCGCTTCCTGCAGGTAAACCGCGGCGGCTTTGACACGCACTCCAACACCTTCCCCGCGATGGAGAATCACGGGCTCGAGATGGATCCGGAGCTGGCGGCGCTGATCGAGGACCTGGCCGCCAGCGGCAAACTCGACTCGACCATCGTGCTGGTGCTCAGCGAGTTTGGGCGCACCCCGCGCATCAACAACAACGCCGGGCGCGACCACCATGCGAGCTGTTTCAGCTGCCTGATCGCCGGCGGTGGCATCCGCGGCGGCCGGGTCGTCGGCGCCTCCGACAAGGACGCGATGGAGCCCGCCGAGCGCCCGGTCAAGCCAAGCGACCTGCACGCCACCGTCTGCCACGCGCTTGGCATCGCCCACGAAAAGGAAGTCTACACCCCGCAGGATCGACCGATGGTCCTGGTTCGCGAGGGCGCCGAGCCAGTGAAGGAACTGTTCGCCTGATGCCGCGACCCATGCCACGACCGCGCCGCCGTCCATGGCGGCGTTTTTGTGTCGGGCGGCTTTTGTTGCCCGCGTTGGGCGGCGCCTTGGCCGTTTCACTCGCGCTTGGCCAAGCGGCGAAGGAGACCAAGCCGGGGCCACCGCGCGGGTCGATCGTCGAGGACCGCGCCGCGCGCAGGCTGCTCGAGGCCGGGGATCTGAGGATGGACGCCGGAGAGAGCGACAAGGGGCTCGAGCTGTGGCGCTCGGTCATCGAACGGTATCCTCTGAGCAAGATACGGTTCCTGGCCCACATGAAACTCGGTGAGCACCACCTAGCTGTTTTGGCGGATCATGCCAAGGCGCGCGCCCACTTCGAGGCGGTTTATTCGGTCGAAAACCGGGACGAAGACCAGCGGGCGATGGCCCTGTTGAAGACCGGTGTCTGCCTGTACGAGGCCCGGCAGTACGGGCAATGCTTCAAGATTTTTCGGCAGGTCATCGGGGACTACCCCGTGTCGCTGCACGTGAACCGCGCCTACTACTTCATCGGCCTCGGCCACTTCAAGCAGGGTCACTACGGGCGCGCAATCGACGCGCTGGAAAAGGTCGGCACGGTGACCTCAACCAACCGGCTTGGCCAAGCGAAGCTCGAGATCGGCAAGCGCCTGTTCATCAAGATAGAGGACGCCGACCTCGCGGTGCTGAAAAAGGACGAGACTGTTCGGGCAACCTGCAAAACCACCGGCGGCGACGAGGAAACGGTTGACTGCCTCCCGCTTGGCCGCAACGTGCGGGTGGTGCTCGGCTCCACCGCCACCCGGCTGGGCCGCCCGAAAGCGAACAACGGCGTGTTGGAGGTTTCCGGCCGGGATGAAATCAGCGTCCGCTACAGCGACGAGCACACGGCCGGCGGCGAGCTGAACCAGGAGCGCCTTCGCAGGCTCACCGTCGCGGGCAACGCCGCGGCGCGGATCATGGATGGCGCCTTCGTCGATCCCATGGACGGCGTGGTCGTTGGCAAACAGGTGAACGTCGAGATTGTGGATGCGGACCGGGACCATACGGATGACGCCGACTGGGTGGAGGCACAGGTGAAGCTGTACCGAAAAAAAACCGCTGCCGAGATTGAGGAGGAGGCCAACGAGCGTGCCGCCGAGGAGGCGCTAAACAGGGAAGCCGGAGGGCTGGTGGTCGCCGAGGATGCTCCGAAAAAGGAACTTAGCGATGAGGAGAAATTCCAATTACGACACAACCTGATCGACCAGGCCCGGCTGGTGGCGACCGAGGTCGCGGTTGAACCGGCCGACAGCGGACCGGCGCCACCCGCCGAACCGGAAGCCCCGGCGGAGGAACTGTTGCCCGGTGACTTGAGCGACGATGCCAAGCCGAACAGTGGATTCGTCCCGCTCGTGGAGGAGGAGTCCAGGGACGATTCCATCCACACCGGGTTGTTCCAAGGCTCGCTCCCCGTGCGCCAGGCGCGGGAGGTCGTGGCCGGCGACGCGGTGCTGCAGGCCGTGCCGGGGGACATCGTGCGGGTCGAATACCTCGACCAACTCAATACGACGCCGGCACCCCGGCGGCTCTCGGCGCGCGCGGTTTGCATCGAGGGCAGCCTCGGTGACGTGCGTGTGGCCAAGGCGCAGATTCCCGACGAGGATCTCCGGTTGCGGACGAAGCTCAAGACAGCTCGCGCCCTGACCAAGATAGGCAGCCATTACAAGCAATTCGGCCTCGACGATCCCGCCCGCATCAAGTTTCGGGAGGCGCTGGAGGTGGTCGAGGAGGCGGCCGCGCGCGCGCGCGAACTCCAGAGCCCCGTGCTGGAACAAAGCTACGTGCAGCTTTGGGAAATCTATTTTGCCCTCGACGACCTGCGCCTCGCGGTGGCGATGAGCCAGCGCCTGATGCGCGAGTTTCCGGAGAGTACCTTCATCGACGACGCGATGCTCAAGCAGGCCGAGATCGCACGCAAACAAGGCAGCTTTCGGGAGGCTATCGCGCTCTACGGCAGCCTGCTTAAGCTCAACGCGAGCAACCTGCGCGACGAGGCGCAGTTCGGCATCGCCGTGTGCTATGAAAAAATGGCGGAAGCCGCCACCGGCTCGCGTTCGCAGTCGTACTACGAGAAGGCGTTCGAGAATTACCAGAAAGTGTACGAGCAGTTCCCGGAGAGCGGCCGGGTCGGGGATGCCGTGGCGCGGGCGGCAAATTACTTTTACCAGCGCCAGGATTACCAGCGGGCCATCGACGTGTTCGAAGGCGTCATCGCCAACCACCCGGACGCGAACTTCCTCGATGTCATCCATTTCAACTACGGCCGCTGCCTGTACCGCGTCGACCGCAAAAACGCCGCCCGCCAGCAGTTCGATCTGCTGGTGGCCGATTATCCGGAGAGTAAACTGGCCGAGGAGGCCAAGCGCATCAGCGATGCCCTCGTTAAGGCCGGGTTTTAAAGAGACGAAATGTCCGCACGGATCAACGATTGGGTTCGAGGCACCGCCGCCGCGGTGATGGCGCTGGCAACGGTCGCGCTTGGGCAAGCGCAGGAGGTGCCCGACCCGGCCAAGGCGGCGCAGCAGATCACCGCACTGCAACTGAAGCTGCGCCAGTCGGCGGACGATTCAAAACAGGGCGCCAAGCTGCTGCTGGAACTGGCCGACCTGGCCGACGACCACGGCCGGCCGTTCACGCTGATCCGCGCGGCCAAGCGCTTCGTGGTGGCCCACCCGGGGCACGGGCGCCAGCCGGAACTCATGCTCAAGCTGATCGACGCCCAACTCGTCACCGGCCGCGACAGCGACGCCCTCTCGACTGCCCGCCAATTCCTCTCGCGCCATCCCGAACATCCGTTCGTGGCGGAGGTGCACCGGTTGCTCGCCGCGGTGCTGGAGCGCGACCGGCAGTACAGTTCGGCGGCGGCGGAATGGACCAAGGCGTTCGAGGGAGGCACGGGGCATCCCGGCGACGCGGCGCGCGCGGTGCTGCTCCATCGGCGCGAAGGCAGCCACCGGTCGTACGCCGAGGCGGCCGCCCTGTCGGCCCGGTTGCTGACGGAGGACACCGACCCGGCGACACGGCGCGAGGCGGGCTGGCTCGCGATCGACTCGGCCAGGCGCTCGGCGAATCAAGGCGTCATCATCGAGACGGGCGAGCGCATCGCGGACGCAAACCTACGCCTAGGCGGAGAGCGGCAGGTCGCCCTGCACAACGCGTTGGCTGCCGCGTACTGGGGACGGAAGGCAGCCAAGCCGGCCGTCGCCCATTACTCAGAGGCTGTGAAACTCGACCCGGTTTATTCCCGTTTCAAAGCGTACTTCGAGGTGGCCAACGGCGCCGCGCTGCCCGCGGCCGCTATGCAGTCGATGTTCGACCTGTTTGAGCAGCAGACCTTTCCCGGCAACGAAACCGCAACGATCCTCGGCTACTTCGCCGCCGCCAAGGCGCGGGAGGAGAAAACCACCGAGGCGGCTGCCGTGGCGTTACGGGCGGCGAGGATCGCCCCGGCGATCCACCAGTCGCCCCGCAAATACGTCCGCTGGGCGGTCGAGACGAGCACCGGCTTTCCCGAGATCGAGCGAAACCTGAAGGCCATCATCGACGCCCCCGGGGGTGATCCGTTTTATGCGCACTTAGCGCTGGCTTTTGACCTATACCGCGACCGGATGAAACGACCCGGCCTGGCACAGGAGGCGGTGCGCCGGATGATCACTGAGTCACCCGCCGACAGCAGCGACATGACGGGGGCGATAAACTGGCTGCTCGCAGCGGCACCGTCCGACGCCATCTTCAACGCCGACGCGAAACTCATTCATGACACCGCCGTGCGGCATGTGCGGCTTGCCGCCTTTCGCAATTTCCAGCGGGATTGGCTGAAGAAAAACCGGGGCAACAAAAAATGGCGCAGCCGCGTGCAGACAATGAACCGCCTGGCCAAGGATTACGCCGCCCTTCCGGAGGTGAAACTGTGGACCGACAGCGCGGCCTCGGGAAACAAGGCGGCCCAGGCGCGGGAATCGTTGCTTGCCGGAACCTTGACCGACGCGGCGCGAAACGACCTCCTCGCCCGGCAGGCGTACGACTACCGGCACAGGCTCAAGCCGCGCGACAAGTCGATAGATTATTACCGCCGCTTGGCCAAGCGCGTCCCGGAGGACACCGCCGTCGGCCGCGCCTGGCTCGATGCCGCCCACCACTACGGCGACCACGAGGCACGCGGCGAGGCGATCCGCTTCCTGCTTGGCCAAGCGCCGGCGGCCAACGATCCGCAAAGTTGGATCCTGATGCTCGACGGCAGCGAGCGGCTCGGGGACACCGGCTTGGCCAAGGCGGTGTCCGACTGGATCGGCAACTCGCAGGCTCAGCACGGCCCGACCCAGGAACGGGCGGGCGAGATAGGCGAACGCCTAGGCCGGATGGGACTTGCCACCGAGGCGGCGGCGCATTGGCAGAAGGCGGCATTCATCGACCTCGGCTCGGGTGAGGCCCGGAAATGCATCGCCAACCTGTTGAAAGGCGAGCAATCCGCCGAACGCCGGGGGGCGCTTTTGGGCCGCTGCCTCGAGCAAGTCACGGCCAATCACGGCCAATACGCCGCCTGGCTGGCAGGGGAGCGGTTCAAGGCCGCCGATTGGGACGCGTTCGAGACCACGCTGCTGATCGCGCGGCAGGCCAGCGACGCGCACATTTTTTTCCCGTGGAACATGGGCAGCGACCCGGCGCTGGGCTGGGTGGCCGACATTCGCGGCGACGCCGGGATGGATGACGAGACCCGCCGCCGGTTGCTGTCCGTCATCGAGTCGGTGCACGCCGGGCTGGCCTCGGCCTCGGCCCGGCTCGCGCTCGAGGAACTCATGAGCGAATCCGGGAGCCCGACGATGGCCAGTCAGAAGGCGGTCTGGCAGGCGGTCCTCTGGTCGGCGGATCACCCGAGCCATTGGGATCATCTCATGCCGTACGCCCGACGCTTTGTCTCCACCGGCCGCCATGCCCAGGCAGCCACCCTGCTCACCGCCATGCTGAACAAGATTCCGCGTGCGGACGAAGGGCGGAAGAAAACCGCGCGCAACATGCTGACCAAGCTGTTCACCGTGATGAGCGAGGCGGAGCTGGACCTCGACGAGGACAACCCGCTCGCGCCGCTGCTGAAGATTTCGCTGCTGCTGCAGATCGGCGACGCCGAGTCCGCGGCGAGCCAATACGTGAAGCACCGCAGCCTTTTCGAGCAACGCTTTCGCGAACTCCCGACCCGCATCCTGCTGTTTGCCGCGCGGACGGAGATGGCCGCTGGAAGCGAGGAGGGGTTGTCGCGCGCCGAGGAGATGCTGCGCTTGTGGCTCGTGCACAACACCGAGAACAAACAGGCCACATCGGAGGACCAGGCGGCGGTGCAACTGCTCCTGGCCAAAACCTATTTTCAGTCCGGCCGCTATGATGTTGCGCGGGGTGAATACACCACCGTGCTAAACCAGCATCCGGAGACGGCCGCGGCGACCGATGCCCGCTTCGGGATCGCGCAGTGTTACGTCGAGCAGAAGGTGTTCGACAAGGCGGAGGAGATCTTCGCCGAACTGCGTGACGACCAGTCGCCCGGCACCAACCTGCGCGCCGAGTTCCTTATGGGCGTCATGGCAATCCGGCAGGGCGACTACGACATCGCACGGGAGATGTTCCAGGCCGTGCTCGAGCGAATGCCGGACAACGACCTTGCCAACGAGACGCTGTACCACCTGGCCGAGGTGTTCGGGATCGAGCAGCGGTTTCTCGACCAGCTGAACATGCTCCGCACCATCGGCCGACTGGGGCAGCGATCCAAGCGGTGGCACACGCCCGGCAACTCGCTGTTCATCGTGGTGCAAGACAGCGACCTCGGCATCAGCCGAGGCAACGCACGGATTCCGGTCGACGTCACCTCGGCCCCGGGCGGCGACAACGAGCGGGTGTTTCTCTCCAGCGGCGGGGCAGGAAAAGGCCTCTTTACCGCCCAAATCGGGACGATTCTAGATGAGCCGACAGTGAGCGACGGGGTGTTGCAAATCTCCGGGGCGGACACGATCCATGTCGATTACCCGGAGGCGTTCAAGCGGGAATTCAACACGGAACTGCCGCAACTCGATGTGATCCGGATCGCCTCGGATGCGACCTTCAAGGCGGCCAGCCGCAAAATCGAGGATAAAAAAAAAGAGACTCTCACCGAGCAGTTGACTCGCCAGACAAACGAGCCGGAGGAGGATCGCCGCAAGTCCGTCCAGCGCAACGCAAGCCAGATTCGACCCGGCAACTTTGTCTATCTTCGCGTGGTGGACTTTGACCGCGACCGGGGCAACGCGCTGGACGAGCTGATGGTGAACCTGACCGCGAGCAACGGCGATGCAGTCACCGGCCGGCTGACGGAGACCTCGCCTCACTCCGGCGCCTTTGAGGGGATGGTGCCCACCGCCGAGATGCCGGCAGGGGCCACGGCCACCGACATGGCGATCGACCACGGCCCGCTGAGGGCGATCGACCACGACCCGGAATCCCGCTGGACGAGCGAGCCGGACGGCATCGCGCCGAAGTGGCTCGCAGTGGACATGAAGGATGTGCACCCGGTGGACACGGCACAGTTTTCGTTCG
>CAYWMH010000038.1:0-2431 GCA_964459315.1 uncultured Verrucomicrobiota bacterium | reverse complement strand
CAGTCAGCCAAGCGGATGCGGCTGCTCGGCAGCCATGACGGCCGCTTTCTCTACGAGGTCGCGCGCCATCCGCTTGGCCAAGCGCACGACGCGGCAGTGTTTGGCAAAGGCAAGCCGGTAGTGCAACGGCAGTCCGGGTGGCGATACCACGACCTTGGGCAGGACCTTGGCCAAGCGTGGCGCGAACCTAGCCACGACGACAGCGCCTGGCCGAGCGGCAACGGCCCGCTGGGCTACGGCGACCTGGGGAGCCTCAAGCCGGCGACGGCGATCCGCTACGGCGGCGATGCCGGTATGAAGCATCCGACGGCCTACTTCCGCAAGTCGTTCCAGTTTGACCCCGCCGAGCTCGGTGCCGCCACCGGCATCACC
The DNA here is from genome assembly GCA_964459315.1 of uncultured Verrucomicrobiota bacterium. Lineage (GTDB taxonomy): Bacteria > Verrucomicrobiota > Verrucomicrobiia > Limisphaerales > UBA1096 > UBA1096. The sequence continues at coordinate 2,059 of CAYWMH010000038.1, read as the reverse complement.
GCCCGCGTGTTGTCCGACGACGGGTTCGTGCTCTACCTCAACGGCACCGAGGTCGCCCGCGACAACATGCCGGACGGCGAGGTCACGTTTGACACGCTGACACCCGCGAACCGGGCCAGCAATGAGGAGGATCTTTACAAGGAATTCCCCCTGTCGCTCGCCGCGCTGCGCCATGGCCGCAACGTCCTAGCCGCCGAAGTGCACCAACCCAACAGCACCAGCACCGACCTTGGTTTTGATCTCGAGCTACTCCTGTTCAGCGACCAATCGCCGCACGGCATCACGCAGCGGGTGTTCCGCCTGAATAAGGGCGAAACGATCTCCACCTGGAACGACGCGGTCAAAATCGCGATGGATCAAAAAGCGACGGAAACCTCTGTGGCCGAGTCACTTGAATGGCAGCCTGAAGCGGAGGAAATCAACGCCAAGCAGCGGGCCAAGCGCTCCAATCTGGTGGTCTGGAGCGGCCATTTCATCCAGCGCCGGCCGGGCGCGGTGCGGTTCGAGGTGAGCGCCGACGTCGGCGGCGTGATGATCGGAGGCCGTACGGTGGGCCTGACCGGGGAGGAGGAAGGCCCGGCCACATCGCATGATATTTTCCTCGAGGCGGGGAGGCACGCCTTCACGGCGATCGCCTGGGTGGCCGATCCGCGGGAGAGCGTCTCCTGTGTGCGCGCCCGTGAAAATTTGGCCAAGGCGGCCGTGACCCCGGCTCCGTTCCGGTTGTCCGATTTTGTGCTGTCGGAGGAGGAGCGCGCCGAGTTCGAGGCAACGACCGCTGCGTCGCAACAACGAACCACGACCGCTGAGATGGAGGAAGACAAGCTCACTTTCGCCTTGGGTGGGTGGAGCCTGCGACATCTGCGCCTAGTCGTCGACGAGTACACCGGCAACTCGGTCAGCGTGAAGAATGTCACCGTGACAGCCGGGGGCCGCACCCTCATCCCGCCGAAGGAGGACGTCCTTGAGTTGGCGAAAAACAGCATCCTCGAGATTGCCGCGGGCGACTCAATCACGGCGCTTTACATCGACGAACTAACGGACGGCGGTCTCCAGCAAAACCGGCAGTTGGAGCAGACACTGCAGGCCACCTATTTCAACGGCGGCATCACGCCGGTCGCGTACGAGTTTCGGCGGCAGGCCGACGGCGGTATCCGGGCGATCGACCACGAACTGCTGCGCGTGGAGCCGGGGGAACGCATCGTTGCCGAGGTGACCGACTTCGACCTAGACCGGACCGCGGAACCGGACCGGGTACCGGTGGAGTTCCAGGTGAACCTTGGCCAAGCGCTCCGGCTGGAGGCGACCGAGACCGGACCGAACACAGGCGTGTTCCGCGTGGAGATCGACACCGGCGGCGCGGCCGGGCCAGCGCCACCGGAAACGGCCAAGCCACCCGCCCCGTGGCTGCCGCTCAAGCGCGGGGATCGGGTGTATCTGCGGTACGTCGACGAGCAAAACACGTTCCCCGGCCACAAACATCCCCGCGAGTCGGTGGTGTTCGTCAATGAACCCACCGAGGCCAGGATGCGTGTGTTGGGCACCCGCTGGATTCCGCCGGACATCGACCAGCCGGAGGCCAAGCCAAGCCACGAATATTTGCTCCTGCCGTTTGCCAGCACCAACGCCTCGCCAGTCTCGGTGCAGGTGCCGCTGACCGTCGAGGTGGTGGATCCGGACAGGGCCAAGACCAGCGGCAGCCGTGTGACGATCAATCTGGCCGTGGGCGAAAACCGGACCGCCCGCGTGCAGTGCGTGCTGTCGTCCAAGTTCGCCGGTGAGCCGCCGGAGGAATATTCCGAGCCGATCACCGCCGGCCAGGCGCTGGTCGAGGGGCGGTTTGTGGGTCAGATGCTGCTCAGCCTCGGCGACGACACGAGCCCGGATCGGCTGCCCGTCACGCCCGAGACGCTCGGCGGCCTGATCGGCCAGGTGATAGCCGCACCCAAGCCCGGCGCGGAGACGGAGGAAAAATCGGGGGCCGAGGTGCGGGTGCTGCCGCTCATGGGCGGGGAACTGGCCAGGGCCACCTACCGGGATGAGAGTCGGTCCGGCAGCC
>CAYWMH010000037.1:0-13652 GCA_964459315.1 uncultured Verrucomicrobiota bacterium | reverse complement strand
AGGAGAAGGTCGTCCTGGAGCAGTCGCTCACAGAAGAGCAGAGAGAGCTCCATGAGCTGGGCAGCTGGACACTGAGTCAGCCCACGGACGCCGCCGCGGACCTGGCGAATATTCGAATCCTCGTGGCCACCTTCAGAAAAGCGATCCCCATCGACGCCAGCCTGGCCCTTGTGGCGGTCCCGATCCTCGACGACATCGAGACTGAGCCACTGGAACTATTCGGCATGATCCTGAGTAATCCCGAGGCCGGTTACATTGCCGATCAGGCAACCGCCGTTGTTGGGATTATCGATGACGAATGTTCATTCGAACTGACCGTTGAATCCATAGAGACGGGAGAGAACGGGGGGCCACTTGCAATTCAGGTGAGCCGCACTGGCGGCGTCGTAAATCCGGTTCGGATCGAATACGATGTAACCGATGGCACGGCCCAAAATACGGCTGATTACTTGAAGGGAGCTGGCCATGTCACCTTTGAGGCAGGTCAGGATGCCGCTGTGATTGTGGTGCCGATTGTTGATGACATCGAGATGGAGGGGCTCGAGACCTTTGAGCTTCATTTGACTGCCGCTATTGTCTCGCCGGACATTGCGCTTGAGGGCTCGGCAACCCTCGGCGAGTTAATCAGCGTGGATGTGACGATCATCGACGACGAGATGCCGGGCGGCGTCGATCCCGGGTTCAAACTGCGGGGTGGAGCCAACGGCCCGGTGTTTAGCATCATCGTCGACCAGGATGAGCGCATCGTGCTCGGTGGTGACTTCACTCTCGTCGGCGGCGTGAACTACGGCCATGTCAGTCGCCTGCACCCGGATGGCTACATCGACAGCAGTTTCAATGTTGGCACAGGCCTCGACGACATTGTCTGGTCGCTGGGCGTGCAGTCGGATCGAAAACCGATTCCGGGTGGCCGCTACACTTTCGTGGATGGCAATGATGTTTTGTCAACATCACGGTTGAATGCGGATGGTGTGTACGATAGCACATTCTCTATCGGCGAAGGTGTAGAAGGTGAGGTGTTTGCTGTTGTGATCCAGTCTGATGGCGGTATTGTCATCGGTGGTGATTTCAAGAAAGTAGCCGGTGAGCCCGCAAAGAACATCGCCCGCCTGAACCCCGATGGTACTCTCGATACCACCTTCGTGGTGGGTGCCGGGGCCGACAAGCCGATCCGTGACATTGCCATCCAGCCAGACGGCAAACTGGTGATGGTGGGTGAGTTCGGGATCGTCTCTGGTGGCAGCTTTGGCAAGGTAGGCCGACTCAATCCCGACGGCACACCCGACGCCGAGTTCTCACCCGGCATGGGGGCCAACGGTATCGTCCACTCAGTGGGCATCCAGCAGGACGGCGGCATCATCATCTCCGGGGAGTTCACCACCGTGGACGGCAAGGATTTCCCCTACGTCGCCCGACTGCAGCCCAACGGCATCCTCGACGAGGAATGGGGCGGCGCGGCCGTCGGCATCAACGGCGCGGTGTTTGACGTCGGCACACTCTCCGATGGCAAGGTCATCATTGGCGGCGAATTTACCGAGATCAGCGGCTACTCGCGGAACAGCTACGCCCGGCTGCATTACAACGGCGAGCTCGATCGCAACTTCGATCCGGGCGAAGGCGCCAACGGGCCGGTATTCACAGTGGCGCTGCAGCCGGACGGCAATATCCTGCTCGGCGGCCAGTTCACCCGCGTGGGTGAGTACGATCAAAACAACATCACCCGCGTTTTCGGCGGCGAGCAGTTCGCGCTCGGCCGGGTGGAGTTTCGGGCTCCGCGCATCGAGTACGACGAGGGCGCCGCCACTTATGAGCTGAAAATCATCCGCTCCGGCAAGGTGCAGGAACCGGTGATCGTCCAGTACAAAACTTTCGATGGCACGGCCAAGCAGGGTGAGGACTTCACCGCCGCGGCCGGCGACATCAGCTTCGACAAGGCCGGCCGCGAGGCGACGATATCGATCAGCCTGTTGGATGACGAACTGGCCGAGGGGTCCGAGTCGTTCACCATCGAGCTGACCAGCGACGTCGTGGGCCTCGACCTGGGCGGCCGCACCTTGCTGGAGGTGGTGGTGATCGACAACGAGAGTTCTGCCAGCCTCGACCAGTTGGCGCACGAGGTGCGCGAGAGCGATGGCGAGGTCGTCCTGACCGTGAGCCGGTTTGGCGGCCTGGGCGAGGAGTCCACCGTGAATTACGCCGTCACCGCCGTCACCGCGACGGCGGACGAGGATTACAACGCTGCCGCAACTGGCGTGCTGACCTTTGCCCCGGGAGCGGCCTCAGCTTCGTTGATTATCGGCATTGTGGACGACTTCGAAGAGGAGCCAACCGAACAGCTGGCCGTGACGTTGTCCGACCCGTCCGACGGGCTGACGCTGGTGGGTGAATTGACTGCGACGATCACCGTGCTCGACAACGACCAGCCGGTGCCGGGCCTGACCACCTTCGAGACGGGAACGATCCCGCCGGATTCTGGCTGGAGCAGCTCCGGCAACAAGCCGTGGTACGCGCAGACGGACCAGGTGTACGAGGGCAGCTACGCGCTGCGCTCCGGCAAAATCACCGACGCGCAGGAATCGATCCTCGTGCTCGAGCGGGAGACCGTCGCCGGGAACGGGTCGTTCTTCGTAATAATCAGCACGGAGCAGGAGTGGGATTACCTTGAGCTCGCGGTGAATGGCCGCGTGCTGGCCAAGTGGTCCGGCCGCGTGAACTGGAAGCAATTCGAGTTCCCGTTGCAGGCCGGCAACAACCGGCTTGAGTGGCGATACCGGAAGGATCCCAGCACTTTCGCCGGAATGGACGCGGCGTTCATCGACAATGTGTTCATTCCGGAAGTGCCGGTCGTTGAGCCGGAGCCGGAAACGGAACCGACGCTGGCCGTCGTGGGCGTCACCGCCGAGGGGTTGCAACTCTCCGTCGGGGGCGCCGCCGCCACCGCCTACGAGTTGCAGGTCAGTATCGACCTGGGAACGCGGGTTGCCTTGGCCACCGTGACCACGGATGACACCGGCAACGTTGTCTTCACCGACGCCGACAGCGCTGCCGCCTTGTCCAGGGAGACGTGGGCGGAAGGCAACCGCTTTTACCGCGCCGTGGTGGCCCCGGACGACGGCGGCGAATAGGCCAAGCGCAGCGAAAGCATTGACGAGCCGCCGGTTTACGCCGGCGGCTATTTTGTGCGCTTGGCCAAGCCGGTTGTCCTGCGTGGATTTCACGCATTCGTGGCGGCGCGCCCACATCACCCCCGCTTGGCCAAGCGGTGTATCGGCTGAAAAGCGGCGATTTTTCCTTCATAACGGCTTGGCATTTCTGGTGCTAATACATTGACCAACGTCGTTCTTCGGGTTGCTACGACGTTGTTTGGGGAAACGACTGGGAGCGGGGCGCTCATTCCGGTTGCCCGCCACAATCTCCTCCGGTTGGCGGACTAGCCTCGCTCCCAGTTTCCCTAACCCCTTGAGGCCGGCGGATTCCACCCTTCATTTTGGCCCCTCACCGTCTACAGTTGGCACGGGTTTGGCTCGCTGAAACGCGCGTGATGTCGCAAAAAACCAATATGACGCTGTGGCTGCTGCTCTTGGGCGGTGCGGTTTTGTACGCCCAGACTCCGCTGGAGCTGGGCAGCAAGACCGATTTCTACGTCGCGCCGCGCGATGGCAAACTGTTGACCCGCGACGAGTATGTCAGCCGGTACCGGGCCGAAAACAGCTTCCAGGCCTCGAACGCGGTCGAGGTGTCCGTGAAGCATCTCGACGATACCGCGGTTGTGGTCGACCAGCGCAAAAAAACCTCCCCGAAGGATACGCCAAAAACCAAGGGGCCTGTGATCTCGATTTCCCTCCTGTTCAGCCGGCCGATTTTTGACCCGGCGTTTGGCACCTTCTCCGCCGCGGACATGGCGCAAATCCGGAGAGCCCTAGCCAAGTTCAAGCAGTGGAAAACAGAGAGTGCCACTGCCCCGTCCGGCACCGAGTTACGGCGGCCGTTCCCGGCGACTCTCTCATGGCCGGTGGCGGTGGAGGCGAACAACGCGGTCACCCTCACCGAGCAGTCGTTGCAGTTCCTGCACGACCCGAAAGGGGCCGCCTTCCTGCTGCTCGACAAGGACAAGGCATTTCCCGCCGGGATGGAAAAAGTGGATCCCACGGCCACTCAGGCCGAAGCCGCTGCGGGGGGCGAGGCCCCGGCAGCGGGTGCAGCCGAGGGAGCCGCCGCCGGTGCGGGAGCCAAGGCCAAGGTTGTGTACGTTGACCACTGGATGAGCGCCGCCGACGTGGCGTTGTTCCAGGCCACACTCGACAAGGTGGACGAGTTGATCCAGCAGAACCGCGCCGCGATCCAAAAGCTCCGGTAACTTCTGCCGCTGTGCTTATGGCGGCGTGTAACCTTTCCTCTTTGCTCGCGGTAATCTATTTTCGCCGGTCGGTGATTGAATAGTCTGCCGGTTTTTGTGTCTGAAATGCTTGGGGGTGGCTTCTGTCTTCGTGTCTGACGATTCAAAAAAGACCTGTGTTCGCAAACGGCGCTGGTGGCGTTGGCCGCTGCGCGTCGCAATCGTGCTGGCATTCGTCGTGGCTGGGGCGGCGGTGTATCTGAATCAGGCCGGTCTGCCGGGCTTCGCCAAGCGGAGCCTGCAGGCGCGCCTGGCCCAGCGCGGCGTCACGCTCGATTTCGACTGGCTGCGGATGGATTGGGACGGGGCGTGGCGCGCCGCCGAACTGCGGCTTGGCCAGGCCGACGCCGGCGGCAGCCTTGGCGTCGCCGTTGGCTCCGGCGTTGTCCGCCCCGATTACGGCGGGCTGTTCAGCGGCGGGGCCGCCGTTCGGGAATTTTCACTCGCCGGTTTTCAAATGGAGGTACAGCTGGCCGATGTTGGCACCAACCTGCCGCCGATCCGGGTCAGTTGGCCGGAGGGGGAGCTGCGCCTGGCTCGCTCCGGCACGCTGACCGCGAAACAATTGAAAGGCGACGTGATGGGCGTCTCGGTGGATGCCTCCATGCGATTGGTCAACGCGATGGCACCGCTGTTGGACCGGGAATCCCGGCCCGAGCCGCTCACCGCTGAGGGGCTCTCGGCCAAGCTGAAGCCGTTCAAGTCCGGCTTGGCCAGCTTGGCCAAGCGCCGCGAGTCGATCCGGTTCCGCGCCCAGCCGAGCCTCGCGCTGCGGCTCGACGGCGACGCGACGCGCCCCGGCGAGATGCAGGGCCGCGCGGCGTTGACGGCGATTGGGGCGACGACGCCGGGGGGATCGCTCGAGGCGTTGGCGGCCGAGTTGAATCTGGGTGGCTCGAATGGTATCAACGGGTCGCTCCGTATCAACGGCTTGGAGACGGAGACGGCAAAAATCGGCTCGGCAACGGCGACGCTCACCGCGCCGCAGTCAGCCACCAACGCCGTTCCCGAGCGCGTCCGTTTCAAGTTATCGCTTGGCCAGGCGGCGGTGGCCAAGACGGCGGTCGAGTCGGTGGAACTCAGTGGCAATCTGGCCAGGGCGAAGTCGCCGCCGGAGACGGACGAACGTTGGGCGCAGTGGGCCAGGCTTGCGCCGTACGAGGTGGACTTCAGCGGTTTGGCCAAGCGCATCACGGGCGAGAAAGGGTTCGCGATTGTCGACGTGGCGCTTGCCGGCAACTGGCGCGCGCCGCGCCTGGCCCTCAGCCGGCTCGACGCTAGGCTGTACGACGGTGGCGTCAGTGGCTCGGGCGAACTGGACGTCGCCACCCGCTTGGCCAAGGCGACCGGCCGGGTTGATTTCAGCCTGCACCGCGTGTTCGACCTGCTCACGCCGAAGGCGCAGCGGTGGCTCAAGCAGTACCAATGGAGCGAGGCGCCGGTGGTCACCGGCACGGTGCAGGCCACGCTGCCGGAATGGACCAACCCGAAGCCGGACTGGCGCGCCGAGGTGCGGCCGACGCTGACGCTCAACGGCCAGGTGACCTCGGGGCCGATGAGTTTCCGCGGCATTGAGGTCGAGTCGGCGCGGAGTGACCTTGCGTACTCGGATCTCACCTGGCGTTTACCGAACCTCGTGGCCAAGCGGCCGGAGGGGGAGGTGCGCATGGCGCTGCGCTCGCACACCGGGACGCAGGATTACCAGATCGACTTCCGCAGCAGCATCGACCCGCACGCGGTCACCCCGGCTCTCGAGGAGGAGAAACAGAAAAAGGGGTTCGACTATTTTTCGTTCGACAAGCCGCCGGTGATCGAGGGCCGGGTTTGGGGACGCTGGCGCGAGCGGGAACGCACCGCCTTCCGCGCCACGGTGGCGGCGACGAATTTCACTTTTCGCGCGCAGCAGGTCGACCGATTCACCGCCGGGATGTCGTTCGGCGACGGCATTCTCGGCATGACCAACGCCGTGGTGCGGCGGCCCGAAGGCGAAGGCAGCGTGGAGGGGCTTGGCTTCGATACGCGCACGAGGCGGTTGTCCCTGACCAACGCGGTCGGCCGGCTCGAGCCGATGGCAGTCGCGAAGGCGATCGGCCCGAAGACGGCCCGCGCGCTCGAGCCGTACCGGTTTCTCGAGCCGCCGCTGGCCCGCGTCAACGGCTGGGTGCAGACCGGGCCGGGGCGCAACCCGGCGGATCTGCATTTCGTGATCGACGGCGGGCCGTTCCGATTCAGCCGGTTTCAATCACGCGATATGAATGGCGAGATCTCCTGGCGCGGGCAGACGATGACGCTTACGAACATCGTCGCCGAGTTTTACGGCGGGGAACTGCGCGGGAATCTCGTGTCCCGGTTCGACGCCGACCGATCGGCGGCGCTGCAGTTTCACCTCGACACAAAACGGACGGAGGTGGCCGGCCTAATGTCGGACATCCTCGGAAAATCGTCCGGGCTGAGCGGCCGCCTCGACGGGGCGATGGACATCACCGCGAACTCGAGCGACTGGGAGAGCTGGAACGGGACCGCCCGCGCGACGCTCAAGGAGGGCTACTTGTGGGAGCTGCCGCTGATCGGCATCTTCACGCCGGTGCTCGACCGCCTGACGCCGGGGCTGGGCGCGAGCACATTCTCCGAGGGCACGGCCGATTTCACGATCACGGACAGCGTCGTCGCGAGCCGCAACCTTGAGCTCAAGTCGGCGCTGATCCGGCTGCAGTACAAGGGGGAGGTAGACTTCGAGGGGCGCATCCGGAAGGGCGTCGTCGTGGCGGAGGCGTTGCGCGACACCTGGGTGATCGGCCCGGTGCTGGGGCCGCTGTTCAACTTGGCGCTTGCGCCGATCGAGCGGATGCTCAAGTTCGAGTTGAGCGGCACGCTCAACCAACCGAAGCTGGAGCTGAAACACATCCCCAAGGGGCTGCTGGTGCCGTTCCAGTTGCCGTTCAAGGTGCTTGACGAGCTGGTGCCGGACTCGGAACCGGACGCGGAGCCGAACGGGCGTGGCCCGTAAGTTGCTCCGGCTTGGCTCGGCGGACGGTTCAGGTTAGCGTCCCGCCAAGCGACCACGGGAACCAAGAGCCATGCCCACCTATACCGCGACCCAGCTGCAGGAATCGTATCCGCGATGTCCCCACTGCGCATGCACCGACCTGGCGGAGCTTGTGCAGGAGGAGATCCTGTCGTTCGAGCTGTTCCATGAACTGGACGACTTGAAACTGCAGGAGGTGCTGGTCGAGTTGATGCGTGAGGGGGCGCCGGGGTTGTTCCTGCAGCAGGCGCCATTGTCGGTTCGCGACCACGTGCGCGAAAACCTTTCCAGCTACAACCGCGATCGGCTCGATGAAGACCTGCGGGTCACGACAACGGATGCCGATCGGCGGGAGGCGATTGACCGGACTGCCCGCCCGGCATGGGTGATGCAGCTTCGCGGCGACGTCAGCCTGAAACTGCCGGAGGAGGCCCCATCCGCCGCAGGGCGATGCCCGGTCTGCAAGCGGGCCACCATCGCGGTGGAGAACCTTCGCGGCTTGGCCAACTGCCCCGAGTGCAGCTCGACCGGGTTGTTCGATTCGCTCGTGCAGGGCGTCGAGCGGATGGCATTCATTGCGACGATGCCGCCGGGGATGGTGTCTGAATTCACTCGCCGTTACCTGAACCACATTCACGTTCGGTCGCTGGCGGTGCTCTTCAAGCCGGCCAGCGAGGAGGAATTGCAGGAGACCTTGGCCAAGTTTCCGCGCGGTCTCCGGATGGATGTGCAGGATCGAATCGCTGCAATCGAGCCGCCGGGCGCGACGCGGACTTTGGCTGCATCGCACCATGTGTTGGCGGCGGTGTTCACGCAATGCTTCGACCCCGACCTCGACGATGTCGGCTTCGCCCTCCCGGCGTACGTTGGGCGGACGTGCGGCCGTTGCGGTGGCCAAGCGGGGGTGTAAAAAGGCTACACATCCGAGGCCGCTTGGCCTATGGTTAGCCCCGTTCACACTGTTGTTCCAATGAAAAAAATCATCACTGCATCACTGGCCCTTGGCCTTGCGGCGACCGCCGTGCAGGCTGCCTGGGATAAGAACCGGCTCAAGCCGTTGAGCGACGACAAGAAGGCGAAGATCGAGGCGGCGTTGCCGGCCAAGGCCTTGGCCAAGCCGAAAAGCGTCCGTCGCATCCTCATCTTTTACCGCTGCGAGACGTTCGTTCACTCCTCAATCGTCGCGGGAAATTACGCCATGCAGGAGCTGGGCAAAAAGACCGGGGCGTTCACCGCCGACTTGGCGGACGAGTACTCGGTTTTCAGCAAGGCCAACCTCAAGCAGTACGACGCGATCCTGTTCAACAACACCACGAGCCTCGCCCTTGAGAACGACGCCCAGCGCGAGGCGATCCTGGGCTTCATCGGTGGGGGGAAGGGCGTCGCCGGCATCCATGCGGCGAGTGACAACTTTTACAAGTGGAAGGCCGGCGCGCGGATGATCGGCGGGCAGTTCAACGGCCACCCTTGGGGCAGCGGCGGCACGTGGTCATTCAAGCTGGACGACCCGAAGCACATCCTTAACCGGGCCTTCAAGGGCGGCGGCTTCTGGCACAAGGACGAGATTTACCAGTACAAGCCGGAGACGTATGCCGGCTCCGGCGAGCTGCGCGTGCTGGTGAGTCTCGACCTGAACAAGCCGCAGACGATGAAACCGCTCGATCGCAATGCGGGGTTGAAGAAGCAATACACCGAGGGCGGGCGCACCGTGCCGGTTTCGTGGATTCGCACGTTCGAGGGCGGCCGGGTTTTCTACACGAACTTTGGCCATAACGAGTCCACCTACTGGAACCCGGCCGTGTTGCAGCATTACCTCGACGGTCTGCAGTACGCACTGGGCGACCTGAAGGCGGACGCCACGCCGTCCTCAAAAATCAGCCGCAAGGAAGTGCTCGCGCCGGCCGCGCCGTAGCGCTTGGCCAAGGGCTACGGCTTGGCCCACTCGGGAGGGAAGGAGGAGTATTCCGCGACGATCCGCTGGGCCTCCTCGAGGATGATGTTCTGCTGGGGCAACCTGCCCAAGCCCAGCATATGGGTGATCTCCGGATTACCAAGCCCGTAGCTCTTCACCGAGCGAATCTGGTTGGCCAAGGCGCGGTACCGCATCTCGGCGGAATGGGTCATCTTCGATTCACGCGGTTGGATGGGTTCGATTTCGCTGGCCATGGCTTCGATTATTTCCCGGCGACGACTCGCGGGTCGGCTGGTGGGACCGGTTTCTCGAGTGCCCAGAGGACGCCGTTGAGCAGCAGCCGCTGGAACGCCGGCACCGCAAAGTCACCGGTGCTGCCAAGCGACGTGTAAAAGACGCGACCGCCGTTGGCATCGTTCGTCCATGCCACCGGCTCGCTGATGTCGTCCCGGCCAGCGAGCGTTCCGGTCATCAGCACCGAGACGGTGGAGGCGACCGGCTTGTTCTTGTACAGGTGCGACTTGGCCTCGAAGGCGTCGAGCGGGACGCCGGTCAGAATGGGGTGCTCGGCTCCCGCCGCCGTCGCCTGAATGACCGTGGCGGGGTCTTTCGGCGGGCGGTTGCCGTGGTGGTTGCGGTAGTCGACCCCGAGGATTTCGTCATCAAACTTGGCCCAGCGCGCGTGGTGTTCGCCGGCCGGTTCCCGGTCGAAAGCATGGCTGGCGGTGCGGATACCGACGAGCGGCTTGCCCTTGGCCAAGTACGCCCGGACGAGGTCGAGTTGCGCCTTGGGCGGTGTTCGCCGGCGTACGCTCAGGAAAAGCAGGTCAGCTTCCTGCAATGCCTCGAGGCCGTTGAAGTCGTTCGGGTCGTTTTTGTCCACGTGCACAATCGTGCATCGGATGCCACGGTACTCGAGTTGCCGCTTGGCGAACCGCGGCAGGGTCATGGCGGTGCCGTACTCGCTTTCGCCGATCATGAAGACGACGTGCGGCGGGGTGTCGCCTTTGAATCGAAACGGCTTACCGCTGAGTAACTGGTCGCTGGTGGTGGTCGCGCAGACCCGCTCCTCGATATGCTCGACGACCAGCGCCGTGCCGCGAAAGTGATTCACATACGGCCAGCGCGCCGGGTTGTACATCGCGTCGGTCAGGTCGCGGACGAGCAGCACGTTCTTGCCGTTGCGCGCCATGTTGCGCAGGCCGAACGGGCGGCCGAGCACGCACATATTCGTATGCACCCCGACGAGCATTACGTTGCGGATGCCGCGTGCCTCGAGCAGGTTCCAAATTTCAACGCCGCTGTCGCTGATCGCGTCGCGCTTGGCGTCGATCTCGATCACGTCCACCTGCCGCTTCCACGGGCTGCGCGGGTTGCGGCCCAGCTTGGCCAGTCGATCGGCCCAGGCGGCGTGCTCCGCCGGGTCGTCGTCCTCGCCGCCGTCGGAGTGGTCGATCGGGTAGCCTTGGCGTTCCTCCACTGGGTCGATCCAGTGGCACCAGCTCTCGATGGCCTTCGGCTGCACGGCAGCCGCAGGAGCGGCCTGGGCGCGTTTGCGCGCGGGGTGGTCCTTGTAAAACGCCATGCAGGACGACGGCGCGTGGATGATCAGCGCGCCCTTGGTCCGGGCGGCGCGGACAAACTGGTTCATGCGGGGTGCCATTTCACCGACTCGGCCGACGGCGTTTTTGCAATGGTGCAGATCCCACATGTCGCAGACGATCACCGCTGTGGCCTGGGCCTCCCAAAGCACCGTCTGCTGTCGCACTGCCCAGTCCCCGGCGGCATCCCGTGTGCGGCTGCGCGTGTCGAGGGTGAACGTCCCGGCGGTGGCCGTGGCGAGCGCAAGGAGGAGGGTAATTGCGGCGGCACGTTTCATGGCGGTGTTGCTCGGCATGCTCTCGGCTTGGCCAAGCGTTGTCAACTAAAACAGGCCGCACCGCAAACGAGGCTTCGCAAAGGTGGCCCCCCCGGTTTAGCTTGGCCAAGCGGAGCGGAGCATGAGCGGGACGGAAGGTCAACCGGGTGCGGACGGCGGCGGGAAGCGGCCGCTGCGTGTGTTGGTGGTGGAGGACTCGGAATTCGACGCGCGCATGCTCGTTGGCCTCCTGCGGGCCGGGGGGTTCGAGCCGGAGTTCGAGCGGGTGGAGACCGCCGGTGCGATGCGGGAGGCGCTTGGCCAAGTGCCGTGGGAGGTGATCCTCGCCGACTATAATCTGCCGGAATTCAGCGCGCCGGAGGCGCTCGAGATGCTTCAGGAATCGCAGCTCGACATCCCGTTCATCATCGTCTCGGGCGGCATCGGCGAGGACACGGCCGTGGCGGCGATGAAATCCGGAGCGCACGACTACCTAATGAAGGGCAACCTCGCGCGGCTCGTCCCGGCGGTGGAGCGTGAACTGCGCGATGCCGCCGTACGCGCCTCGCGGCGGCAGACGGTGAAGGATCTGCGTGAAAGCGAACTGCGGCATCGGTCGCTCATCGAGAACACCTCCGACATCATCGCCGTGCTGGATTGCAAGGGCATGATTCAATTTGCGAGCCCGGCCTGCGAACGGGTGCTGGGCCGGAGCACCGAGTCGCTGATCGATACCGATTGGTTTGCGCTGGCGCACGACGATGACCGGGAACGATTGCGGGCCGAGTTCGGGCAGGCGCGGGACGGGGCGGGCAAACAGTTTGTCATCGAGGGCCGATTCGCCGCGGCGGACGGGAGTGAACGGGTGTTGGACACCACGGCGGTCAATCTGCTGGCCGACAAGGCGATCGCCGGGGTGGTTGTTAACGCACGCGACATCACCGAGCGGCTCAAGGAACAGGCGGCGATGCTCGAGTCCGAGGAGCAGTTCCGGGTGGCCCGTGAAATCCAGCAGCACCTTTTCCCACGCGAAGCGCCGGAGTTGGAAGGGTTCGACATCGCTGGTGCCTCCAAGCCAGCCGCGGCCACCGGTGGGGATTACTTCGATTACCTGACCACGTCGGACAATCACCTGGCTCTTGCCATCGGCGACGTGAGCGGCCACGGCGTCGGCCCCGCCATGCTCATGGCGGAGACCCGCGCCTACCTGCGCCTCCTCGCCCGGAACCGCAACGACCTCTCCTTGATACTCACCCGCGCCAACACGATGGTGGGGGAGGACGTCGGCAAGGAGCGGTTCGTGACGATGCTCCTGACAAAACTCGATCCGGATAAGCGCTCCTTAGTTTACGCCAGTGCGGGTCACACGCCCGCGTTTGTCATCGGCCCCGACTGTGAAGTGAAGAGCGAACTGAAGCGAACCGGAATGCCGTTGGGCGTCATGCCCGGCGCGGAGTACAACGTGTCCCGCCCCATGCGCTTGGCCAAGGGGGATGTGTTGGTGCTGTTGACCGATGGCCTCGAGGAAACCGCCAACCCGGAAGGGGAATTGTTTGGCACGGGCCGCATCCTTGAGGTCGTGCACGAACACCGTGACTTGAGCGCGGCAATGATTGTCCAGTCGGTTTTTGAAGCACTGGAGGCGTTTTCCAAAAATGCGGAACAGATGGATGATCTGACCATGATTGTGGCCAAGGCGGATTGATTTTTTTAAAAAATAGCTTGCCAAAAGCAGGCCTCTCCGCTTCGCTTCCGAAAGTTGAGGGCTAACGACCAGCCTGGTATCCTGATGGGGAAAGGTGCGATGCGGTTCCTAGTTACTTATTTAGCTGCATTTTTTTGCTTGTTGACCGGTTTTTACCCGGCACTTGAAGCCAAGGAGGCCCAAACCATCAAAGTAAGCCGTATTTCCAAGAAGAAATACGGAGACGATCCGTTTGTGGTGACGGCGAAAGCCAGTTCGAAGCTGCCGGTGTCCATCTTTGTGAATGGCCCTGCCTCAATTGACAAAAAAGGCAAAATAACCATTAAAGGGGCTGGAAAAGTGCGTGTTTTTGCCATCCAAATGGGCGATGATCGTTACGCTTCAGCCAAGCCGGAAATCGTAACCGTTGACATCGCCAAGGCCCCTTTAATCGTCCGGGCGGAGGATAAAAAAATGAAGGAAGGGGAAAAAATCCCTGAATTTAAAATAATTTATAAGGGATTCGTGAACGGAGAATCGGTGAAAAACTTAACCAAGCCAGCGGTTGCAAATCTGGTTGAAACCGGTGAAGGCAAACGTAAAAAGCTAAAAATTATCCCAAGTGGTTCTGAATCAGAGAATTACAGCTTAAAATATATTTCGGGCGATCTTAAAGTAGCGTCAAAAAAGAGAAGTTTTTTCGGGCGAAATTGATTTCTCCTGAATAATTGGGGCGACTCGGAGTCGCTCCTGGGGAACTGATTAAACCATTAACAA
>CAYWMH010000036.1:0-13723 GCA_964459315.1 uncultured Verrucomicrobiota bacterium | reverse complement strand
CCGCATCGACATGGCCGGTGACGAAGTGGCCGCCCATCCGTTGGCCAAGCGCCAGTGCGCGCTCGAGGTTGACCGCCGAGCCTCGGCGCAGCGAGGCCAGATTGGTCACATCCCATGTCTCGCGCAGGAGGTTGAACTGAAAGCCCCGCGATTTGCCGCGCTTGGCCACTTTCGTCGCGGTGAGGCAGCAGCCGTTCACTGCGATGCTTTCGCCGGGGCTCGTGCCGCCGAGGCAGACGTCCGCCGAGACCGTCAGCGACACGGCATCGGGGCCGTGCTCGATGGCCTCGACCCTGCCTGTTTCCTCAATGAGTCCGGTGAACATTTTTAGGGCGCGTCGGCAACGCGGGCGGTGAGCATCAGGTCGGGGCCAAGATTCCGCCAGCGGATTTTCTCGAGCGGCAACCCCCTGGCCAGCGGCAGCCCGTCGCCGGCAACCGCCGTCCGTGCATCCCGGCCGCCGAGAATCTTCGGCGCGTAAAAAAACGCCAAGCGCTTGGCCAGGCCGGCCTCGATGAATGCGGCGTTCGTCTCGCCGCCGCCCTCAACCAGCAGGTGCGTGCACCCCTGCCGCCCCAGTTTGCGGAGCAGCGACTTGAGGTTGAACCCCCGCTTGGCCAAGGGACAGGTGATCACGCGGCAAAGCGGCTTGAGCTTGGCCAAGCGCTTGGCCGGTGCATCGCGCGAAACGACGATAGTCGCCTGTTCGCCAAGCACACGCGAGCCAGGCGGCGTGCGCGCATTTGGATCCAGTACGATGCGGCGCAGAGCCGGCCCGCACCACTCGGCCCTGGGGCGGCGAATGTCGCGCAGCGTAAGC
This sequence comes from uncultured Verrucomicrobiota bacterium, assembly GCA_964459315.1. Classification (GTDB taxonomy): domain Bacteria; phylum Verrucomicrobiota; class Verrucomicrobiia; order Limisphaerales; family UBA1096; genus UBA1096. The sequence continues at coordinate 12,903 of CAYWMH010000036.1, read as the reverse complement.
GCCGGGTCGTCGTAGAGGATCGTGTTGACGCCGACGAGGATCGCGTCGGCCTCGTGACGCAGTTTCATCCCCTCACGGCGGGCCTCCGGGCCGGTAATCCATCTCGACTCGCCGGCGGCGGTGGCGATTTTGCCGTCGAGCGTCATCGCCGCCTTGACGGTCACGAACGGCAACCCGGTGGTGATCCAGTGGTTGAATGCCAGGTTGATTTCCGCCGCCTCGGCGGCAAGCAGGCCGTGCTCGACCGCGATGCCTTTGCGCTTGAGCCAGCGGTAAGCGCGCCCGGCGTGGGCCGGGTTCGGGTCGGTCGCGCCAACGACCACCCGCGCGATACCGGCCGCGGCAATGGACTGCGTGCAGGGCGGCGTACGGCCCGGGGTTGAGCACGGCTCGAGCGTGACATAAAGCGTGGCGCCCTTGGTTTGGCTACCTCTGCGCTGGGCATCGGCTATCGCCTCGACCTCCGCGTGCGGCAAACCGGCCCGGCGATGCCAGCCACGGCCGATAACGGTCCCGCGCCGGGCCAACACCGCGCCGACGAGCGGGTTGGGCGACGTCTCGCCCCACGCCCGCCTGGCCAGGCGCAACGCCTCCCGCATTCGTTGTTCGTCGCTGGGCATTCTCGGGCAGTCGAGCTGGTCAGGGATGGAGGATCGTCCGTTCCCAGCTGTCGTCGCTCTTTCGGTAAAGCAAACGCTCGTGGAGGCGGTCGTCGCCGTGGAGCCAGAATTCAACCTCGCTTGGCTCCAGTCGCCAGCCTGACCAATGCGGCGGACGCGGCACCTCGCTGCCTTCGGGGTATTGCGCCTGCAACTCCGCCAAACGCTCCCGCAGCTCGGCCGCGGAAGCCATCGGCGACGACTGCTGCGACGCCCACGCGCCGACCTGACTGCCGTGGTCGCGACTGGCGAAGTAGGCGTCCGCCTCCGCCTCGCTGACCGGCGTGACCGGGCCGCCGATGCGAATCTGCCGCCGCAGGGTTTTCCAGTGAAAACAGATCGAGGCGTGGGGGTTCGCCTTCATCTCGGCGGCCTTGCGGCTGTTGAAATTGGTGTAAAACGCGAAGCCGTTTTCGTCGGCGCCCTTGAGCAGCAGCATCCGCACGCTAGGCCGGCCGCTGGCGTCGGCCGTGGCCAAGGCAAACGCAGTGTGATCGTACGACTCGGCCTGCGCCGCCTCCGCGTACCACGCATGGAACAACGGCAGCGGATTCGTCTCGTCAGCAAAAACATTGCTCAAGCCAAGCCGGTTTGTTTCATCGGCGTGTGACACGGCGGCTTATTTTTCGATCGCCTTGCCGGCGGCCTTCCATCCCTTGAAGCCGGGCGCGAGATCGACGAGGTACTTGAAACCCATCCCGCTCATTTTTTTGCAGGCGCGCGCGCTGCGGACGCCCCTGGCGCAGTAGACGAGGTAGAACCGGTCCTTGTCGAGCTTGGCCGCCTCGTCGGCGAAGTCGGGCGAGAACCAGTCGATCCACTTCGTGCCGGGCAGGTGGCCGGCCCGGTACTCCGGCGTGGTGCGGACGTCGAGCAGCGTCAGCTTGTCGTCACGCCACATTTTCTCGAACAACGCCACGCCGATGCGCAACGGCTCGCCCGGCTCGACGCCGTACTTCGTCGCGACAGCGGCGGCTGGCTTCGCCTCATCGCCCAGGCCCCAGGCGATCGCGTTGGTGACGAGCCGGATAAAGTTCGGGTTGGCGAAATCGTCGGCGTGGCCCAGCGAAGTGTAAAACGCGCGGCCGCCGCGGTAACTGTGCGTCCACGCGACAGGCTCGGCGGGATGGCCTTCGACCGCGCCGGTGAGCAGCGGTCTGGCCTCCTTGACCAAGGGGGTGTTCTTGTAAAGCGAACCGCCCATCTTGAATTCATCCGCAACGCCCTCGAGGATCGGGTGGGCCTTGGCAGACGGCACAACGGAGGCGTTGCCGGAGAGGTTGTTTTTGTGGTGGCCCTTGTAGTTGCCGCCGAGGACGAGTGGGTCGAACTCGAGCCAGTTTTGAAACGCATGGCTGGCGGTGCGCAAACCGATGACCGGTTTGCCGGACTCGATGTACCGCTTCACCTGACCAAGCTGCCCGACCGGGAGCTGCATACGCCGCGCGTACACGATCAGGAGATCCGCCTGGCCAAGCGCGTCGAGAGTGGGAAATCGATGTGTCTCCTCGCGGACGATAACGGTACAGCGGTAGCCGTGCTGCTGCTCCAGCCGCTTGGCCAATTGGGGCAGCGTGGTCGCCGAGCCATACAGCGACTCGCCGCTGAGCAGGACGACATGCGGCTTGGCTTGCACTGGCGCGAGGCCGGCCAAAAGAAGCCAAGCGGTCGCGACAACAAAACGGATCGGTTTGTTCATAAAGCAAATTGCGACTCCCGGAAAACGGGCTGGTCAAGATTCCCGATGACAGCCAAGCTGTCCAGCCAGCAATTGCCCAGTTGTTAACGCAACAAGAAAAAAACTCAATCCGCGCTATTGACACACAACATATTGTGCTTTTTTCTTTGTTGGCCACACTGGATAGTGTCGGCTGGGGATTATGCGTTGCCCGAAATGCGGATGTGTTGAAGACAAGGTGGTGGATTCCCGCTCGTCCAAGGATGGCTTGGCGATACGGCGGCGGCGCGAATGTCTCGAGTGCAGCCAACGCTACACGACCTACGAGGAGGTGGAACGCGGCAACCTGATGGTGATCAAGGACGACGGTGCCCGCGAGCGGTTCTCGAGGGAGAAGCTGGAGTCGGGCATCAACACCGCCTGCGAAAAACGCCCCATCAACGCCGACGCCATCGACCAGACGATCCGCGAAATCGTGAATGAGTTGTACGACGAATTCGACGGCGAAGTGCCGTCGAAGGCGATCGGCGGCAAGGTGATGGCGAAGCTCAAAAAACTGGACGGCGTCGCCTACGTCCGGTTTGCCAGCGTCTATTGGCGTTTCGATGACGCGGCCGAGTTTCTGGAGGCCGTCCAGAAATTCGGCACCCGGGATGATACAGCTACGATCAAACTACCTGGTTTTTAGGATGTCCACAGGGGAACTGCTCCCCTGCTCGGCGGAGGCCATTACCGAGGAACTGCTCGGCGATGCCATCGACCTCATCGAGCCGCAAACCATCCAGGAGGTGCTGAAGGCGGTCGTCCATTATTTTCGCGAGGACCTGGCCTATTCCAGCGTGTCGGTGGATCAGTTCTCCTGCGCGCTGGGCAAAGTGCTACAGGGCTTCGGGTTTGACGTGGTGTTCGACGAGGAGCCGGTCATCAACCTCCGCGTCGAGCAAACCGACCTGTGCAAGCTGGTCAGCGAAACTTCCGGCCAGGCGTTAGAGCTGTTTTTCTTCCAGCAATTGCGCAACCGGGTACGGGCCAACCTCCGCCGCTCGCCCAACATCATCCAGTTCAACGGGCTTCGGGATTGCGTGAAGCAACTCGTCGGCGCGGAGCGGTGGTGCGCCCGCTGCCGCCGGATGCACGGGCAAATCGTCACCTACCTCCGTACCTGCCTCGATCAAGATTCGCGGCGTGACTGCTCGCTGCTCATCCGGTAGGCCGGGATGACTGTCGAGCAAATCCAGACGGACGAGGCGCTACGGCTGCGTCAGTTTCCAGTCGCGCGGGACACGGTTTACCTTGCCCACGCCGCCGTCTGCCCGTTGCCGGCCTGTGTGAGCGATGCCGTAAGCGACTACGCGGCCGCATGCACCGTCGGCGACCAGGAGGAATTCATGCCGGCCAATCTGCTCCGCGACACCCGCCAACTCGCCGCCGACCTACTCGGCGCAGAACTGCGCGAGATCGCGCTTGTCGGGCCGACCTCGCTTGGCCTGAGCTTCATCGCGCACGGTATCGACTGGCGGGCGGGCGACAACCTCATCGTGCACGGCGATGACTACCCGTCGAACGTCTACCCGTGGATGGCGCTCGCCGAGCGGGGCGTCGAGCTGAAGCGGCTTGAGCCAAGCGAGCCGGGGCGGATCGAACCGGAGGACGTGTTCGCGCTGGTCGATTCGCGCACGCGCATGGCGGCGCTGGCGTCGTGCCATTACGTCTCCGGCTACCGGATCGACCTCGACGCGATCGGCCGCGAATTGCGCTCGCGAGGCGTGCTGTTTTGTGTCGACGGCATCCAGACGATGGGCGCATTCCCGACCCCGGTGGAGCACGTCGACTTTCTCGCCGCCGACGCGCACAAATGGATGCTAGGCCCATGCTCTTCCGGCATTCTTTACGTGAAACATGAGACGCAGGAGCAGCTCAAGCCGGTGGTGCAGGGGTGGCACAACTTGAGTTGCCCGGACTTCATCGCGCAGGAGAGGCTCGACTACAAACCGGACAGCCGCCGTTACGAGGCCGGCACGGCCAACCTGCTTGGCCTCGTCGGCCACCGCGCCTCGCTAGCGATGCTCCACGAGATGGGGGTGAACGCCATTGCGTCCGACCTCCTGGCCAAGCGCAACCGGCTCGTCCCGGCGCTGTTGGCCAACGGCTGCGAGGTGCTGCACCCGGAGGCGCGCTTGGCCAACGCGAGCGGCATCGTCACCTTTCACCGTCCGGGCCACGACATCGCAGCGCTGGCGGAGCGGCTTGGCCAAGCCGGCATCAAGGTGTCGCTGCGGGTGATGCGCGACGGGGCCAAGCTCATCCGGCTTTCGCCCCACTTTTACAACACCTACGGCGAGTTGGATCGCCTGCTCGATGCACTGTAATCAGCCGGCCTGCCTCGGGCCGACCTTCGGAACGAGCAACGGGGCGACGAGCAGCAGCAGCAGCGCGCCGATGCCGCCGTACATTTGCGGGGCAGCCGGCCCGACGTGGTCGATCAGCCAACCGGCGGCCAGGTTCGAGCAGATGCCGCCGCCGAGGCTGGAACTGATCATCGTGGCCAACCCCTGGCCGGTCGAGCGCAGCTCGGAAGGCACGATGTAATTGATACACAACGGCATCGCCACGAGCGCTCCGACCACGTAGACGCAGTGCAGTAGCATCGAGGCGTGCAGCACAAAAGGCACGTCGCCGAGAAAGCCACACGCCAGCCACTTGAGCCCGCCGGCGGCCAAGCCGGCGAACATCAACGCTCGCACGCCGATCCGCCGCCGGATGCGCCCGGCAAACGCGATCGCAACGATCTCCGGGATCAGCATGATCAGCCACAGCCACTTTAGTGTGCCGAGCGTGTTCTCGGGCGCCACCGACTTGACGAACACCGGGAACCAGAACATCGGCCCGTCGAGCATGAAGTTGGCGAGGAACACGTAGAGCAGGAACCGAAGAAAGCGCCGGTCGGCGACAAGCACCCGCCACGCGCCGGGCCGGGCCTTTTCGCGGATGGCGGTCTGTTCCGGAATCAGGAACACCACGCCGGTTGTCAGCAGGATGAGCGCGGCGCAGCAGGGAAACATCAACCCCAGCCCAGCCGCGTCCGGCCCGGGGTCGACCGCATCAAGAAACAGCGGGAAGCCAAAACAGGTGATGATGAAGCCAACCGAGCCGAAGGAACGCACCCACTCGAAGTGCGAGTTGTGCGACCGATACAACACGCCAAGGCTAAGCGCCATCCCCTGCGGGATGAGACTGGTGTAGAATGCGGCGAAGAACATCGAGGCCAACAACAGCGCGGCGTAATCGGCGACACGCCAAAGCGCCATAAAACCAAGCGCCATGCCGGCGGTGATGACCACGAGCACGGCCTTTCGGGCGCCGGTGCGGTCGGCCAAGTAGCCCCATGCAGGCTGGCCAACGAGGCCGACCAGGTGGAAGACCCCCATCGCAAGCCCGACCTGCTGGCCAGTCAGGTTCAGGTCGTCCTTGAGATACAGCGAGTAGTACGGAAAAAAAATGCCAAGCGATCCGAACAGGGTCGCCCAGAACAGCGACAGCACGCCCATCAGTTTCCACTGCTCTTCACTGATGCGGTCTGACATGGGGGAATAAGGCGCTTGGCCAAGCGCAAAACGCCGGAAGGTTTCCGGCGTTTGAAACGGGATTGCAAGGGGATTCGCCCAAGTCAGGGCGCGGGAACGATGGTCGGCAGGGCGGCGGGCGGCGGTGGGCCGGCCTTGCGTTGGCGGCTCTCCTGTTTTTGCATCTCGCTGAAGACCTTCGAGGCGGCCTGCGACATTTTCCGCTCGTCCAGCCTGTTGCCGGTGAGCTGCGCCTCCATCTGTAGCGCGAGCAGTTCCATGCCCTTGCCCATTGGGTCGTCCTCGCTGAACTGCAGGGTGTTGATCAGGTTCAACCGGGCCTGCATCACTTGCGGCGCCACGCCGCGCGTGCTGATGTCGCCGTCGCTCTGGAGAAAGCTCCGGATGGCATCGCGCTTGGTCTCCACATTGTATTGGCTGCCGGTCATGATGTCGCGGAACATCTGGTCGGCCTGCGGGTTGATGCCGACGTATCTCGAGGCGACCTCAGCGAGGTTGTCCATGTCATCCTCGTGCACCCGGCCGCTCCGCAACGCCTGCACGACGGCGTCGAGCGCCTGCTGTTTGCCGACGTCATCGAAGTAATTGAGGATCGTGCGGTCGATCCGCCCATCCTCGTTGATGAACTGGCCCTGCGCCGACTGGATGAACGTCAGGTCGTCGTACATGTCCAGCACCATGAACAGGTAGTTTCGCGACACGCGGTCGAACTGGTTGCCGCCGGCCACCTCGACCGGGTCGAGCAGCAGCTCGTGCGCCGCGCCCAGCGCCTCGTCACGGTAGGCGTCCCGGCCCAGCCAGCCCTGAAGCGTCTTGGCGGCATAGGCGATCTCAAACCCCCGCGCGGTCGTGTCCAGCAACTCGGCAACGGCCGCCTCCGCGTGGGCACCGCCGATCTCCGCAAGGATGTCGATGAGGCCAACCCGCAGCGTCGGCGGCTGCGAAAAACTGAGCGTCGCCCGGAAGCGGCGATAGCGATCCTGGCGTTCCTTGTCGCTCTCGCCCTCGCGCTGCACGGAGAAATCAACGTCCTCCATCCGGTTGAGAAACTCACGGATTAGCGGCACGGCGGCATCGCCCTGGAGCGCCAGGCTCTCGAACAGGTAGTTCAACCGTCGCTGCGCCTGTTTCCGATTCTTGGAGGTCAGGCTCGTCTTCGTGAGTTCCTCGAGAATCTCCGGCACGGACAGGCCACCCTCGGCGAGCGCCGCATCGCCGCTGTCAAGCTGATCACGCAGGCTGTCGAGCCGCGACTGGGCCTTGGCCAGCTTGGCCTTGAGTGAGGCGACCTCCTTCCGGAGCGCCTCCGCGCGGGAGGCGTCCGCACCCGGATCAACGGCCGGCGGCGCCTGGCCGCAGCCAACGGAGAAAACCAACGCCGCCCACGCCAAGCTCGCGAGGACGGTGGTAAATATGCTGTCGTGCTTCATAAGTCGCTGCGCTTGGCCAAGCGTGGTCCGCCGGTCTACGGGGAGGGGACAACGGTCGGGCCGGCGGAGATGGCTCGTTGCTCTTGACCAGCGCGCTGTCCGCGATTCACTTGATCCCTGAGCTTGCGAAAATCGGAGTGCATCGTTTCGTATTCCCTCTCGTCACCAAACCCACGTCCCTCGATTTTTGACACCACTCGACCGGAGTAAATATCGTTCGCCCACGACATGATATCGTCATCGCCAAGTTGAATTGTGTCCATCAAGGCCAACCGGGATTGCAGGACGGCCGCTCGTTCCTCTTTATTCATGTGGGTCAGATCCTCGGAATTATCCATCGAGCGGATCGTCTCCATCTTGACGTCGAGCGAGTACTGGTCGCTGGTCATGATGTCCTGGAAAAACGAGTCGGCTCGGGCATCGTTTTGGCCGACGCCCTGCACGGCGACCCGCGCCATTTCCCTCATGTCACTTTCCGCGAGCTGGCCGCTTTGCATCGCCTGAACCACGGCGTCGATGGCGCGTCCGTCGCCGATCTCCCTGAAGTAACTCAAGACCGACCGGTCGATTCTCCCCTCTTCATTGACCAACTGGTTCTGGGCGATCTCGACAAAGGTCTGGTCGTTGTACATCTGCAACACCTTGAACAGGTATTGCCGCGAGGCGGCGTCGAACTTGTTGCCGCCGGTCACGGCGATCGGTTCGGTCAACAGCTCATGCGCGGCCCCGAGCGCATCGCTGCGGTAGGCATCCGGGCCGATCATCGAGCGCAGCGTCCGCGCCGCATAGGCGATCTCGAACCCCCGGCCGCTCATGGACAGCACCTCCGCGATCGCCTCCTCTGCCTGCTGGCCCCCGATCTCGGCGAGAATATCGATCAACCCGGCGCGCAGTGACGGTGGCTGCTCGAAGTCGAGCGGCACGTTCACCATGCGCGAGCGCCAATACTCCCGCTCCCCGGCCTCTTCCTTCGGCGATTTCGGGATGGCAAAATCGATATCCTCCATCCGGTTGAGATAATCACGAATGTGAGGCACGGCCGACTCGCCCTGCCCGGCCAGTTTTTCAAAAAGGTAATCCATCCGGCGCTTGGCCAAGCGTCGGTTCCCGGTGGCCAGGTTGGTCGTCGCCAACTCGTCGATGATCTCCGGCACGGCCAACCCTCCCCCAGCCGCCGGCACCTCCCCTTGGCCTAGCTCCCCGCGAAGGGCGCCAATTCGTAAGTGAGCGTTGTCCAAGAGGGACTTTAGCTCAGCTGTTTCCTGCTCAAGTGAGCCGACATCTTTGGCCGGTCCGCCGGTCTCCGGTGCACTGCCACAGCCCGTGACAATGAGAAGAAAAGCTATAACCAAACTGCGTGAGATGCCTCTAATATGTTGCTTTGCATTCCTCAAAACAACCTATCCTAGATCGGTGAAGTTTCGCAATTCAACCGCTAACCCTGTCTCAAAAAACTTAAATAAGGTTTTTGCCTTGGGCTCACGGGGCAGGAACTATGGTCGGCTGATTTCTTCGATTTCTTTCTCGATCTCCTCGATCTCCACGCTCCCGATCATCACCCCTGCCAAAAGCATTGCGCCAAAAGTCAGTTCCTAAGTTTCGCATTTCGCTCCTCATGTCAAACTCCTCGCCGTTCACCTTGGCTTCGAGTTGACGGGTGTACATTTGTACAACTTTATCCGTGGAGTCATCACCTGACGCTTCAACTCCCTGCATCAAAGTTAGTCTAGCCTGCAACGTGGCTGCATCATCAGCATCATCCATCTCACGGATCGCGGTCCACTTCACTCGCATGTCAAATTCATCGCTCGACATGATGTCCTTGAACATCTGGTTTGCCTGAGGGTTGGATCCGGCATACTTCAACCCGGCGCGCGCCAGATCGCCAAGATCGCCCCGATCGGTCACTGCGCCACTATTGAACGCCTGAAAGATAGCGTCCATCGCTTGCTCCTTACCCACGTCGTCAAGGTAGTCCAACACAGTATCATCGATCTTGCCGTCATCACGGACCAAAAGCCCCCCGGCAGATTGAATGAAAGTCTGGTCATTGTACATTTCCAGAACGCTAAACAGATAACGCTTAGCATTGCGGTCGAAATTGTTCGGATTGGGAACCTCAATAGGGTTGTTAAGTAGATCATGGGCGGCTGCCAATGCATCGTCGCGATAGGCATCCGGGCCAATCATGCCTCGTACGGTCTTCGCCACATATGCTACCTCAAAGCCTCGGGCGGTTTTGGAGAGTACTTCGCCCAATGCTGCTTCGGCACTGCTACCTCCAATCTCCTTTAGAACGTCCATGAGGCCTATGCGAAGTGAGGGGGGCTGTTCAAAATCAAGGGAAGAGCCGCGCGTGCGACTGCGCATCCGCTCCATCCAGTCACCACCTCTTCCACGGCCGCGACGGCCCTCCTCTTCCTCCTCGGTCCGTTGCACAACAAAGTCCACGTCCTCCATCTTGTTCAGATAGGCCCGGATGTGCGGCACAGCGGCGTCGCCCTGCTGGATGAGGCTCTCAAACAGGAACTGCACCCGACGCTCGACCGCCCGGCGGTTGGCGGATGTCAACTTGATGTTCGTCAACTCTTCGATGACCTCCTCCGCCGATAGCCCTCCATCCGCAATCGGAGTCCCGGCTTCGTTGAGTTGGGCTCTCAAGCTATCGATACTCGACCGTGCATTCGATAGTTGTTTTTTCAACGAGGCGTTCTCCTTCCGGAGCGCCTCGGCGTCGGCATTGCTGGCGGTATCCACCGGAGCTGGAGACTGGCCACAGCCAGCGGCCAAGATCGCCGCCACCGCGACGGCTCCACAGGCTGATTTAGCTTGAAACATGAGCTTTTTCATTATTTTCTTTGGTATAAAATCGGTCAATCGAACATCATTAATACGACCCGGCGCTTGGCCAAGTTACACAAAGCAGGCCGCATTATGACACTAAATCACCCGATGGCAATCCGTTCTTTCCGACAAAAGCCGCCTCAACCAAGGCGAAAGCTTTCGCGCGCTTGGACAAGAGCCTACACTGTCTGGCCCTTGGGCGAGGAGAAAACAAACCTAAAACGAACGCCGTTTTACGATACGCACGTCGCGCTCGGCGGCCGCATGGTCGAGTTCGGCGGCTGGGAGATGCCGGTGCTCTACTCCGGCATCGCGCAGGAACACCACGCCGTCCGCCAGGCCGCCGGGCTGTTCGACATCTCGCACATGGGCGAATTTCTCTTTGAGGGGCCGGGCGCCAAAAAGTTTCTCAACAAGCTGCTCACCAACGACCTCTCACGGCTCGAGCCGGGGCACGGTCAATACACCCTGCTTTGCCAGGACAACGGCGGCGTGATCGACGACCTGTACGCCTACCGGCTTGGCCCGGACCGCTACCTGCTCGTCGTCAACGCCTCCCGTATCGAGGTCGACTGGATGTGGATCCGCGCCCAGCGCAACACTCATTATAAATCGCTCGAACTGGAGATGAGAGACCTTTCCGCCGACCACGCCGCCATGGCCCTGCAAGGCCCAAGCTCCGCCGCGATCCTCAAGGGCCTGTTCCCGGCAGCCGTCGAGTTGGAGAAAAACCGAATCGCCGAGCTCGACTTCGGCGGCGCGCCCGCCTGGGTGTCGCGTACTGGCTACACCGGCGAGGACGGCTTCGAACTCATCACGACCAACAACCAAGCCGTGGCACTCTGGCAAAAACTCCTCGCGCTTGGCCAAGCGCTTGGCCTCGTGCCAGCCGGACTGGGCGCGCGCGACACCCTCCGCACCGAGGCCGGTTACTCACTGTACGGCCACGAGTTAACCTCCGAGACCACCCCGATCGAGGCTGGGCTGGGCTGGGCCGTGGCCGACCACAAAATCGGCTTCATCGGCAAGGACACCTTCGCCGCCCAAAAACAGGACGGCGTCTCCCGCCGCTGCGTCGGCTTCAAGATGACCGGCAAAAGCGCGCCACCACGCGAGCAATACAAGATTTTCGGCGCGGATGGAACCAGCCGCGAGATCGGCGAGGTAACCAGCGGCACTCAAAGCCCGTCGCTTGGCTGCGGCATCGGCCTGGGCTACGTCGAGACCGCCCACGCCAAGGCCGGCACCCCGATCGAGATCGAAATCCGCAACCGCCACTTCCCCGCACAGGTGGTCAAGCGCCCGATTTATCGAAAACCGGATTGACCGCCGGGCCGCCGATTCGCTAGAAGTCCCCCCACGATGTCAGACGTCCCGACCGACCTGAGTTACGCCAGTTCCCACGAGTGGGTGAACGTGGAGGGCGACACCGCGACCATCGGCATATCCGATCACGCCCAGGAGGAGTTGACCGAGCTGGTATTCATCGAGTTGCCCGAGGTCGGCAGCCAGTTGACCGCCGGCGACCCGTGCGCCGTCGTCGAGTCGGTCAAGACCGCCAGCGACATCTACGCGCCGGTCAGCGGCCAGGTCATTGAGATCAATGACGCCCTCGACACCGAGCCGGGAACCGTCAACGAGGATCCGTATGGTGACGGCTGGTTCTTCAAGGTGCGCCTCTCCAACCCGGATGAAATCAACGACCTCCTCTCCGACGAGGAATACGCCGAGCAAGTCAACACCTGACCCAGGCTGTACCGTGACCAGTAAGCAGTCGGAACACGGATTTCACGAATTATAAATGCAGAGGACGCTGAGACACAGCGGGCCGCAGAGGAAAACACAGTAGTTCTCCCTCCACTTCAAATTTCGACATTCCTTGTTCGATATTCGGTATTCCCATTCTTCCGGCTTCACCCCAACTGCTGTGCGCAGATGGCTTTTTACTTTATCTGTGAAAATCTGCGCCATCTGCCGATGTTCACCTAATAGTTTTCCCTTCGCGTTGATTCGCGGTTTTGAAATAGAAGCCAACAGGGCGTCGCAGGATATAGTACGTGTACGTGGTATTTTGGGTTGCCTTCCCCTGTTCCGTTCGGCACGCTTCGGTCAAGCGGGTTTTCAGGTTGATCCGCTAGTTTTATGAGGTTTTTCACGATTACATCCATGACGTTCCTGGCGGCTCTTGGCCAAGCGGATGGCCAAGCGGGCGGGGTGGACGCTGCACCGGCTGATGCGTGGCCGATGTACCGGGGCACGGCCTCGCTGACCGGGGTCTCGAAAAGCAAGCTGAGTGCATCGCTCAAACCACTTTGGTCGTTCAAGGCGGAGGAGGGCATCCACAGCACGGCGGCGATCGCGGGCACCACGGTGTACGTCGGCTGCGACGACGGCCACTTGTACGCGCTGGACTTCGAGTCCGGCAAAAAAAAGTGGTCGTTTAAGACTGAGGACATGGTCGAGTCGTCGCCGCTGGTGCACGATGGCCGAGTCTACTTCGGCTCGTCGGACGGGTTCGTGTACGCGCTCACGGCCAAGGACGGGAAGCTGCTTTGGAAATTTGAAACGGAGGACCGCGTGCTCAGCGCGCCGAATTATTTTCAATCGAAAGACAAAGCCATTGAGCCGTCGGTGATCGTCGGCAGTTACGACTTCAAGCTGTACGCCCTTGACCCGGTGTCCGGCAAAAAGAAGTGGGACTACGAGAC
>CAYWMH010000035.1:0-13794 GCA_964459315.1 uncultured Verrucomicrobiota bacterium | reverse complement strand
ACGAAATCCTGATTGTAACCCCGATCCTGATCCTCGTTTTCTGGGCCGGCATTTACCCCAAGACTTGGCTGGCGTTCAGCCAGTTGATGCCCTGACATGACCGCACTGCTCACCGTCATATTGAGTTTCATCGGCGCGCTGATCTGCGGGCTCATGCCAGCGAGTACTCACCAACGGATCCGCTGGGTAGCACTGGCCACGGCGGTGGCAGGGTTTGCGGTGTCGATGGTTTGTTATTTCGACCTTACCGATGGGAAATTTCAACATATACTTGGCGAAGCTGAAAATTGGATACCCTCTCTGGGTATATCCTTCATCACCGGCTATGACGGGATCAGCCTACCGCTGCTTCTCGTCACCGGTCTGGTCGCCATTTGCGGCGTGCTTTTCAGTTGGAAGGTCGATAACCGGGCTAACCAGTTTTATGCCTATTACTTTGCACTGATCGGAGGGGTTTACGGCGTTTTCCTGTCCCTCGATATGTTTTTACTGTTCGTCTTTTACGAGATCGCCGTTGTGCCCAAGTATATCCTAATCGCGATCTGGGGAGGCGCTAGGCGGCATTTCGCGGCGATGAAACTGGTGCTGTACTCCTTCGGCGGTAGCGCTCTGGTGTTGCTTGGGATGATCGCGCTGTATTTCCTGGCCAAGGATGCCAATGGCCAGGCTATCCAATCGTTCAGCTTGCTTGCACTGCAGGAGGGACAGGTCGCCGCCTCGGCGCAAAACTGGATCTTTCCCCTGCTCTTCATCGGCTTTGCCATCCTGGCCGGCATGTGGCCGTTCCACACCTGGGCACCGACCGGTCATGTCGCCGCGCCGACCGCCACCTCCATGCTGTTGGCCGGCGTGGTGATGAAACTCGGGGCGTACGGCTGCCTTCGCGTGGCGATCGGGCTGCTGCCGGAGGGGGCGCAGGCGTGGGCACCGTGCATCGCCGTCGTCGCCATCATCAACATCGTTTACGGCGCCTTTGTCGCCTTGAAACAGGACGACTTCAAGTACGTCATCGGCTACTCGAGTGTTAGCCACATGGGCTTCGTACTGCTTGGCCTGGCCACACTCAACGAGATCGGCCTGACCGGCGCGGTGCTGCAGATGTTCTCGCACGGCGTGATTGGCGCGTTGCTCTTCGCCATGGTCGGGACCGTGATATACACGCGCACCAAGACGCGCATGCTCGACGAACTGCATCGGTTGATCGACCGGATGCCAGGCATCGCCTGGGTGTTTGTCGCCGCCGGCTTGGCCTCAATGGGCCTGCCCGGATTCAGCGGATTCATCTCCGAGCTGTATGTATTGATCGGCGTCTGGGGTTCGCTCTCCGGCTGGATTTTGATCGGTGCCGGTTTCGGCATCCTGATGACTTTCGGCTACACGTTGGTGAAGATTCACGAGGCCTTCTTCCGCGAACGCAAAACCGGCGACACCCACGAGCCGGAGACCGCCTACCCAGCGATGACCGTCCCGGAAAAAGTCGGCGTGACGATCCTGCTAGGCGCCTCGCTGTTGATCGGCATCTGCCCGTGGATTTTGACGGATAAAATCACTCCCAGCCTTGAACTGCTGCTGAAGCCGTTTGCCAACTGACCTGACTGCATGGATTTCGATTATCAACAACTACTCCTGACGCTGCTACCTGACTTGGTCGTGGTGGTGGCGTTGTTCGCAGCGCTGGGGGTGGACTACGCGCGGCTCCGGGACGCCGGCTTGGCCAAGCGCCACGAGACCGCCTTTCGCATCTCGGCGCTTGGCCTGATCGCCGGCCTGGTGCTGATCGTGCTGCAGGCATCCGGCAAAATGGCCGTCATGGAGGCCAAGGCCACGGAAGGACAACTGCACCTGACCACGGGATCGCTTTCCCTGAAAGCCATCCTGTATGCGCTTGGCCTCGCCGTGCTGCCGTTGGCGAAGCGCCACCCGGTGACGGCTCATGTCAGCGAATACTTCACCCTCATTCTGTTGGCAACGCTCGGCATGGGCTTCGTGGTGACCAGCCGCAACCTGCTTGGCGCGTTCGTCGCTCTCGAGTTGGTCAGCCTGAGCCTTTACGCCATGACGGTGCTCAATCAGGCCCGGCGCGCCTCGGCCGAGGCGGCTTTAAAATACCTGACCTTCGGCGCCGTCGCGTCCGGTTTTCTGCTGTTCGGCCTAAGTTACCTTTACGGGACGACCGGCCAACTCGACCTCACGCAGATGACCGGCCTGAAGTCGTCGCCATTGCTGGTGCTGGCCTATCTGCTGATTCTTGTCGGACTGGGGTTCAAGTTGGCCCTCGCACCGTTCCACCTTTGGGCTCCGGATGTTTACGAACAGGCACCGACGCCGGTGGCCGGCTGGATCGGGAGCGGCTCCAAGATCGCTGCCGCCGCCCTATTGCTCGCTCTGCTGGAGCCGGTGGCCGCCTCGGTGGAATTGAAGGACGCCCTCCTCCCCGCCCTCGCCGCGCTCGCTGTTCTCAGCATGGCGGTTGGCAATCTCGGCGCGCTGCGTCAAACCAACCTCAAGCGCCTGCTCGCCTACAGCGCAATCGCCAATGCCGGCTATCTCGTGGTGGGCGTTTTGGCGTTCAACGAGGTCGGCAACCAGGCAGTTCTCTTTTATATCCTCGTCTACTCCATCGCGAGCCTTGGGGCCTTCGCGGTGATCGCCGTGATCACGGATCGGCTCGGCCGCAATGCCGAGATCAGCGACTTTAACGGCTGCTGGAAAACGATGCCGGGGCTGGCCGTGGCGTTTCTTATTTTCCTGCTCTCAATGGCCGGCATCCCGCCGCTCGCCGGTTTCCTCGGGAAATTTTACCTCTTTCTCGCCGCCATCGGCGCGCAACCGGATGCCGCCTCGTGGAACGACGGCCTTTACTGGCTGGTGGCGTTCGCGCTCGTGATGAGTGTTGTCTCCCTCTACTACTACCTGCGCGTGCTGAAGGCTTTCCTCGTTGTCTCCGGGGAGGATGCCTTGGCCAAGCCGGAACGGGCGGAGAATGCCGCAGGGTTCGCCATCGCCGCCTTGGCCGTGGCCATCGTGGCGCTTGGCCTCTGGCCTGAGCCCCTCCTCGGCCTGCTGAAAAACTAATCCTCCCGCTTGGCCAAGCGCTGGGCTGCTCAGTTCAGGTTCTCGGAAACGGCGGTGAGGGTTTCCTTGGCGTCGCCGAAGAGCATGCGGGTGTTGTCGCGGAAGTAGAGCGGGTTCTCCACGCCGGAATAGCCGGCCGCCATGCTTCGCTTGAGGGCGACAACCGTCCGGGCGTTCCACGCCTCGATCACCGGCATGCCGGCGATGGGGCTGCCGGCATCCTCCAGCGCGGAGGGATTGACGATGTCATTCGCGCCGACCACGACAACCAGGTCCGTCTCCGGCAGATCTTCATTGATCTCATCCATCTCGAACACGATGTCGTACGGGACACGCGCCTCGGCTAGCAGGACGTTCATGTGGCCAGGCAACCGGCCGGCGACCGGGTGTATCGCAAACCGCACCTCGACACCCTTGCCACGGAGAGTATCAGAAATCTCGTGAATCACATGCTGCGCCTGAGCGACGGCCATGCCGTAGCCGGGGACAAACACCACGCTACCGGCGTCGCTCATCATGCCAGCGACCTCCTCGGCGCTAGTTTCCGTAACAGTGCCCTGTTCCTCATCGCCCGCCGGGGTTGCCCCGGCCGTGGTGCCGAATCCACCAAAGATGACGTTGGCCAAACTACGGTTCATGGCACGGCACATGATATAACTTAGGATCGCGCCGCTACTGCCGACGAGCGCGCCAGTGATGATCAGCAGGTTGTTGTCCAGCATGAAACCGGACGCCGCCGCCGCCCAGCCGGAGTAGCTGTTGAGCATCGAGACGACCACTGGCATGTCTGCACCACCGATCGCCATGATAAGGTGCACGCCTAGGATAAAGGAGATCACCGTGACGATGATCAGCGCGGTCAACCCGCCCGTCCCGTCTGCCCCGATGAACTGCACGCCCAATGGCCAAATGCAGGCGAGCACCATGACCAAGTTGGCCAAGTGGCGGCCCGGCAACAGCAGGGGCTTGCTCCCGATCGTGCCGCGGAGCTTGCCGAAGGCGACGATCGAGCCGGTGAAGGTCACGCCACCGATGAACACGCCCAGCAGAATTTCAATTTGATGAACAAGTTTATGAGGATTGTCGCCGTGGTCAATGTAGCTGGCCAAGCCGACGAGCACGGCGGCCAAGCCAACGAAACTGTGCAGCATGGCGACCAGCTCCGGCATTGCCGTCATCTCCACACGCTTGGCCAAGGCCATGCCGATCAAGGCCCCAACGATCATCAGCGGAATCAGCCAAGCAAAGTTCGTGACTTTGCCGGATAGCAGCGTGGCCACGATTGCGATCGTCATGCCGATAATACCGTAAATATTGCCGCGCTTGGCCGTCTCCTGCTTGGAGAGCCCACCGAGGCTCAGCACGAACAATAGTCCGGCCACGAGATAGGCCATAGCCAGCAGGCCTTGATATTCGTTGGCAGCGGATCCTGTTTCAGCAAGCGTGATCATTTGCGGAACATTTTGAGCATACGCTGGGTGACGAGGAATCCGCCCGCGACGTTAATGGTGGCGATCAACACCGCCACGCCGGACACGATCTGCACAGCCTGGTTGTCACTCGAGATGAACAACATCCCGCCAAGGACGATGATACCGCTGATGGCGTTGGTCACACTCATTAGCGGGGTGTGCAACGCCGGGGTGACATTCCAGACTACCATGTACCCGACGAAGCACGACAGGGTGAACACAGTCAACTGGTCGAGGAACTCGGAGCCGCTTCCCGAGCCCAGCGCAAGCAGCAACAGGCAAGCGACGCTCAAAAACACACCGGAGAGTGCCGACCCGCCCTTGGCCTCCCCTGCTTCCTGCGGCTGGAGGGCGGGCGGCTTCGGCTTGGGCGGCGGCGAAGGGGCAGCCGTTTGTGGGGGCGGCCAGGTGATTTCGCCATCGCGAACCACGGTTGCGCCACGGACAATTTGATCCTCGAAATCCAGCTTGAATTCTTCGCCACCACCAAGCAGGCCAAGCAGCTTTACCAGGTTGTTGCCATACAGTGTACTGGCCTGGGTCGGCAGCCGGCTGGGCAGATCGGTGTAGCCGAGGATGGTCACACCATGCTCCACCACCTTCTCGTTGGGGCGGGTCAGTTCACAATTTCCGCCGCCCTCGGCTGCGAGATCCACGATAACAGAGCCCTCCTTCATGCTGCGTACCATCTCCCCGGTGATGAGGACGGGGGATTTTTTGCCGGGGATCATCGCCGTGGTCACAATGATGTCCACCTCGGCCGCCTGCTCGGCGAACAGCTTCATCTCCGCCTCGATGAACTCCTTGCTCATCACCTTGGCATAGCCGCCCTCGCCGGTACCGTCCTCCTCGAACTCCAGCTCGAGGAATTCCGCTCCCATGCTCCCGACCTCGTCCTTGACCGCGGGCCGGGTGTCGAAGGCGCGCACGATGGCACCCAGCTTGACCGCCGTCCCGATGGCCGACAGCCCGGCAACGCCGGCGCCGATGACCAACACCTTGGCCGGAGGCACGCGGCCGGCGGCGGTGATTTGGCCGGTGAAAAAGCGTCCGAACTCGCCGGCGGCCTCGACCATCGCGCGGTACCCGGCGATGTTGGCCATCGAACTGAGCGCGTCCATCGACTGCGCCCGGGAGATGCGCGGCACGGCGTCCATCGCGATGGCGTTGACCCCGCGCTTGGCCAAGCGCTCGAGCAGGTCGCCATTTTGCGCCGGCTGGATGAGGCTGATCAACGTCGCCCCCTCTCGGGCGAGCTCAACTTCATCACCCTGCGGCGGGCGAATCTTGAGCAGGATGTCGGCCTTGGCCCAGATCTCCGCGGCGGACAACACAATCGCACCAGCTTGCTCGTAGAGTGCATCGGGAAACTTGGCCGCCTGGCCCGCACCGGCCTCAACCGCCACCTCGAAGCCAAGCTTGATGAACTTGGCCACGTTCTCCGGTGCGGCGGCGACACGACACTCACCGGCCGCAACTTCTTTTGGTATTCCTATTAACACGATCTCAAAAATAGAACCAAGTGTTCCAACCGAAGTTGTCTAGATTGATCCTGATGGTATGGCAATTGGTTAAACTCCCCCCAACGAAAGAATCGGGAAGCTACCAAATGTTGAAGGCCATTCAAGCCCATAAACTTACGCGCCTGCGAGTGCGCTGCCTTGAGTGACGCCAGGGGCGGGCAGCAGGCTGGAGCCGGTGAGGTATTGATCGATGGCGCGAGCAGCGCCGCGGCCCTCGTTGATGGCCCACACGACGAGCGATTGGCCGCGGCGACAGTCACCGGCGACAAAGACGCCTTCGATGTTGGTGGTAAACTCGCCATGCTCGCCGACAAAGGTTTGCCAGTTGCCACGCGGGTTTTGCGTCTCGAGTCCAAGCATTTCGCCGACTTCCAGTTCCGGGCCGACAAAGCCGGTAGCCAATAGCACAAGGTCGGCGGGCCATTCCTTCTCGGAGCCTGCCACTTCGCTGAACGGAGCGCCGCCTTCGACCGGCTTGGCCCAGTCAACCTCGACGGTCTTCACAGCCTTCACGTGGCCGTTATCGTCGCCGATAAACTCCTTGGCGAGAACGTGGTATGCGCGGGGGTCGTCGCCATGCTTGGCCTTGTTTTCCTCGTGCGAATAGTCGAGCCGATAGATGCGCGGCCATTCCGGCCACGGGTTGTTCGCGGCGCGCTCGGCGGGCGGCTTGTCGAGCAGCTCAAAATTCACCACGCTCTTGCAACTGTGCCGCAGTGAGGTGCCGATACAGTCCGCCCCGGTGTCGCCGCCGCCGATGACGATGACATTTTTGTCCTTGGCCGAGGTGTACGCCCCGTCCTCGAGATTGGAATCAAGCAGGCTCTTGGTGTTGCGCGTGAGGAAATCCATCGCGAACTGAATGCCGTCGAGGTCGCGGCCGGGGTTGCGGCCGGTCGGGTCAAACGGCTTGGTCGCGCCGGTGGCCATCAGCACAGCGTCAAAATCCTTCTGCAAATCGTTTGGATCGATGAACCGCATCTCGCAGCCGCGCTCCTCCATGATCTGCGTCATGTGGCCGGGGTCGAACTCCTCCTTTTTACCAACATGCGAGCAAGTCACAAACTCCACACCGGCGTCGCGCATTAAACTGATGCGACGCTCGACGACATCCTTGTCGAGTTTCATGTTCGGAATGCCGTACATCAGCAGGCCGCCAATGCGGTCGGCGCGTTCATAAACCGTCACCGAGTGGCCGGCCTTGTTGAGCTGATCCGCCGCGGCCAAGCCGGCCGGGCCGGAGCCGACGATGGCAATCCTTTTACCGGTGCGCTCCGCAGGCGACTCGGTGCTCACCCAGCCTTCATCGAAGGCGCGATCGATGATCGTGTTTTCGATGTTCTTGATGGTGACCGGCGGGTTGGTGATGCCGAGCACGCACGCGCCCTCGCACGGCGCGGGGCAGACGCGGCCGGTGAACTCCGGGAAGTTGTTCGTCTTGTGTAGGCGATCGATGGCCTCGCGCCAACGGTTTTGGTAGACGAGATGATTCCACTCGGGGATGAGGTTATCCACCGGGCAACCGGGGCCGGACTGGCAAAACGGCACGCCGCAATCCATGCAGCGCGCGCCCTGCGTCTGCAGATGCGCCTCGCTGGGATTGGTGTTGATTTCCTTATAGTCATTAATGCGCTCGAGCGGATCGCGGTACGGTACCGCCTCGCGCTCGAACTCCATAAATCCGGTTGGTTTTCCCATTGAAAAAAATTGTTTAGGCGATTATTTCCTGTTCGCGTTGCTTGCGCTCGGCGAGCACGCGCTTGTAGTCGGTGGGCATCACCTTGACAAATTGGCCAAGCGCAGTGTTCCAGTTGCCCAGCACCTCGGTGGCCACGTTGGAGCCGGTGCGCTCAGCGTGTTCCTCGATCAGCCCCTGCAACTCGGCGATGTCGTCGGCGTCCTCCATCGACTCGAGTTCAACCATCTCCATGTTGCAATTGGGCGCAAACTCGCCCTCGGGATCCCAAATATAGGCCACGCCACCGGACATTCCGGCTGCGAAGTTACGGCCGGTGGGACCGAGGATCACCGCACGCCCGCCGGTCATGTATTCGCAGCCGTGATCGCCCACGCCCTCGATGACCGCATGAGCCCCACTGTTGCGCACGCAGAACCGCTCGGCGGCACGACCGCGGAAAAACGCCTTGCCGCCAGTAGCGCCATAGAGACAGACGTTGCCGACGAGGATGTTTTCCTCCGCCGCGAACGTCGAAACCTTTGGGGGATATATGGTGAGCTTCCCACCAGAAAGGCCCTTCCCGACATAATCGTTGGCATCGCCCTCCAACTCAATGCTTACGCCTTTGGCCAAAAATGCGCCCAGACTTTGACCGGCAGAACCGGTGAACTTGATGCAGACCGTGTCTTCGGGCAGCAACTCCTCGCCGTGCGCCTTAGCCAACTCGTTGCTCAGGATGGTCCCGACGGTGCGGTTGGTGTTGATAATCGGCAACTCAATCTTGACGGCTTCACCGGCGTCGACGGCGCGCTTGGCCAAGCGGAGTAGCTCATTGTCCAGCGCGTACTCGAGGCCGTGATCCTGTGCCTGCGTGCAGTAGGTGCCTACATCTGCGTGCGGTTTTTCAATCGGCGTGAGAACGGAACTCAAGTCGATGCCATCGGCTTTCCAGTGGTCGATAGCCTTTTGCATCTCAAGCGCATCTACGCGGCCGATCATTTCATTGACGGTCCGAAAGCCGAGCTGCGCCATGAGTTGCCGCGCCTCCTCAGCAACCATAAACAGGTAGTTGACCACGTATTCCGGGGAGCCGCTGAACTTTTTCCGCAATTCGGGATTCTGGGTAGCGATGCCAACGGGGCAGGTGTTGAGGTGGCACTTACGCATCATGATGCAGCCCATGGTAATAAGGGGCGCGGTGGAGAAGCCCATCTCCTCTGCACCAAGCAATGCAGCGATCACAACGTCACGCCCGGTCTTGAGGCCACCGTCGGTCTGGAGCACCACGCGACTGCGCAGATCGTTCAGCACCAGCGTCTGGTGCGTCTCGGCGATGCCCAGTTCCCACGGCAAGCCAGCGTGCTTGATGCTGGTGAGCGGCGAGGCGCCGGTGCCGCCGGAGGCTCCGGAAATCAAGATGTGATCCGAATGCGCCTTGGCAACACCAGCGGCGATGGTGCCCACGCCCACCTCCGAAACGAGTTTCACGCTGACACGCGCGGCACGGTTGGCATTCTTGAGATCATGGATCAGCTGAGCCAGGTCCTCGATGGAATAAATGTCGTGGTGCGGCGGCGGGCTGATGAGGCCCACGCCGGGCGTGGAGTAACGGATGCGCGCTATGTTTTCATCCACCTTCCGCCCGGGCAGCTCACCGCCCTCGCCCGGCTTGGCCCCCTGGGAAACCTTGATCTGCAACTCGTCGGCATTGGTGAGGTACCAGATCGTCACGCCAAAACGCCCCGAGGCAACCTGCTTGATGGCCGACCGCTTGGAATCCCCGTTCGGCAACGGCTTGAACCGTTCCGGATCCTCCCCGCCCTCGCCGGTGTTGCTCTTGCCGCCGATGCGGTTCATCGCGATGGCCAAGCCCTCGTGCGCCTCAGCAGAGATGGAGCCGAAACTCATCGCCCCTGTGCAGAAACGCCTCACGATCTCGCTGGCCGGTTCAACGTCATCGATCGGAATCGGTCCACCGTTGACGCCCTCCTTGAACTCCATCAGGCCGCGCAGCGCACAGCGTGCCCGGGTATCGCCGTTGATGTGGTTGGAGAACTGCTGGTACGACTCGTAATTGTTCGTGCGCGCAGCAGTTTGCAGCGCCGCGATGGATTGAGGGTTCCACATGTGCTTCTCACCCTCGGCGCGCCAGTGGAATTCGCCCGGGTTGGGCAGCGACACAGTTTCGTCCTCGGCGCGCTCGGGAAAACCCAGCTCGTGGCGGCGCAACATCTCCTCAGCAAGCTCGTCGAGGTTGACACCCTGCACGCGGCTGGCGGTGCCGGCGAAGCAGCGGTCGATCACGTCGTCCCGCAGGCCAACCGCCTCGAAAATCTGAGCGCCCTTGTAAGAGTGCAGCGTGGAGATGCCCATCTTGGCCATCACCTTGAGCATGCCCTTGGCCACGCCCTTGCGGTAGGCGGCCACGATGGATTCGTCATCGGAGAATTTCCCCTCATCCACCAGGCCCTCGCGGCGCGCCTGCCAAAGCGACTCGAATGCGAGGTACGGGTTGATCGCATCCGCGCCGTAGCCAACGAGCAGGCAATGATGGTGCACCTCGCGAGCCTCGCCGGTCTCAAGCACCAGGCCGATCTGGGTGCGCAGCGCCTTTTCGACCAGATGATGATGCACCGCGCCGGTGGCCCTCAGGGTGCTCAACGGCACGCGGTCGGCGGAGATGGCACGGTCGGAAAGGATGGCGAGACTGTAGCCATCGGCAATGGCCCGCGCGGCCTCGGCACAGATGCGCTCCAGCGCCTTGGCCGCGCCGGCGGGCCCATCTGCCTTGGGAAAAGTGATGTCGATTCCTTTCGAGCGCCAACCGCGGTAATCCATGCCCTTGAGCGCATGAAGCTCCCCGTTGGTGAGAATGGGATGCGGCAGGCGCAGGCGCTGGCAGTGGGCCTCGGTTGTGTCGACCAGGTTTTTCTCGGGGCCAATGTAGCATTCAAGCGACATGATGACCTCCTCGCGAATGGAGTCGATGGCGGGATTTGTCACCTGTGCAAAAAGCTGACGGAAATAATCGTAGAGCATCCGCGGCTGGTCGCTGAGGCAGGCCAGCGAGGCGTCATTGCCCATGGAGCCGACCGGGTCGCGCAGCTCATGGATGAGTGGCAGTAGCATGAACTGCATCGTCTCGGTGGTGAACCCGAAGGCCTGCATGCGCTGGCGGAGCGTGTCCCCGGCCAAGCCGTGCGCCTCGCCGGTGGCGGCGATGTCGTCCAGCTCCATGCGCTGGTTTCGCAGCCATTCGCCGTACGGCCTGCGGGTGGAAAAATCGGCCTTGATTTCCTCATCGGGCACCATTGTGCCTTTCTCAAAATCGACCAGAAACATACGGCCCGGCTGCAGGCGGCCTTTGGATTTTACGTTGGCGGGATCGATGGGGATTACACCCACCTCGCTGGCCATGATCACGCGGTCGTCGTGGGTGAGATAATAGCGGCTGGGGCGCAGGCCGTTGCGGTCGAGTACCGCGCCGATGTATTTGCCGTCGGTAAAGGCGATGGACGCCGGCCCGTCCCAAGGCTCCATGAGGCAGGAGTTGTACTCGTAAAAATCCCGCTTGGACTGGGGCATCTGCCGGTGTTTTTGCCATGCCTCGGGCACCATCAGCAGCACCGACTCCTGCAGCGAGCGGCCGCTCATCAGTAGAAACTCCAGCGCGTTGTCGAAGTTGCCCGAGTCGGAACATTCCGGCTCCATGATCGGATACAGCTTTTGCAGATCGTCGCTGAAGAGATCGCTTTGCAGCGTGCCCTCACGCGCCCGCATCGCGTTGATATTGCCGCGCAACGTGTTGATCTCGCCGTTGTGGCTCATGAACCGGAACGGCTGCGCGCGATCCCAGCTCGGGAACGTGTTGGTGGAAAAACGCGAATGCACCATCGCGAGGTGCGTCTGGTAATCAGGGTTGGAGAGATCGGCAAAGTACGTGAACAACTGGTCGGTGGTGAGCATCCCCTTGTAGATCATCACCTTGGTGGACAGGCTACAGATGTAAAACAGCAACGCCTGCTCTAGGGATGCGTCGAAGCGCAGTTGATGGCTGGCGCGTTTGCGGATGATGTAGAGCTGGCGCTCAAAGTCGTCGCCCTCCACGCCGTCGGCCGCGCCGATGAAAAGCTGCATGATGTGCGGCTCGGCAGCACGCGCGCTGGGGCCCACGTCGGCCTTGTCCGCTTGCACCGGCACCTCGCGCCAGCCCAGACAGGTCTGCCCCTGCTCTGCGATGATGGCCTCCACGGCGACGATGCATTTCGCGCGCTCGGCCTCGATCCGCGGAAGAAAAACCAGCCCCGCGCCGAAGCGCCCCTTGGCCGGCAACTCCACGCCCATCGCCATGCGGGCGCCCATCTCGAGAAATCCACACGGCAGGCCGGGCAGCATGCCGCTACCGTCGCCGGTGATAGGCTCGCAGCCACAGGCACCGCGGTGATCCATGTTCTTGAGCATCTGGATCGCATCGAGAACGATCTGGTGACTAGGCACCCCCTTCACATTGGCCACGAACCCAACTCCACAGCTGTCCTTCTCGTTGGCTGGATCGTACAGGCCTTGCTTTTGCGGGAATCCTATTGGGTAGACTTGGTCACTCATTCGGTTCAAATCCAAAAAAATCTGGAAAAACAAAACGGAATCAACCCGTTTCCCTTTCCCAGACAAAAGCCACTTACCCTGCTTTCAGCGTAAAGGCTGTTCAAAAGGCCGGGTAGAATCACACACTCGGCCCGCTGGAGCAATATTTTAATAGCTAATGAACTACATTAGATTAACTTATCCATCTGGCGATTTGGTCAGCAATGCTTCCCGCTTGGCCAAGCGTTCCAGGCAATTCACTGGATTGGACATTGCCTCCGACTCGTTGGCCAAGTCCGGCACCATCGCGGCCAAGCGCCGAAACAGCTCATCCCCCTGATCGACAGCCGCGGAGCCAAGCGCCAACTGGCCCGCCAAGCCGATGCACGGCTTTCCAAACCGCCGGCAAAGCATCGCGACCTGGCCGGTTCCCTTCCCCATCCGAGTCTGCGCGTCGATGGACCCCTCCGCCGTCACCACAAAATCTGCCTCCGCAACGTGTGCCTCCAAGCCGGTCGCGTCAGCGAACAGTTCGAAGCCGGGCTTGATCGATGCCCCGGTAAATGCCATCAAGCCGAAGCCAAGCCCGCCCGCCGCCCCCGCGCCGGGTGTCACCGAAAAATCGGTTCCAAGCGACTCGGCGGCGACCTTGGCCAAGCGCCCAAGGCAGGCCTCCGCTTTGGCAACGTCCCCCGGTCGAATCCCCTTCTGCGGCCCGTAAACGCGCGTGGCCCCATCGACCCCGAGCAGCCGGTTTTGCACATCACTGGCCACCGTCACCCTTGGCCAGCGGCGGCTCGCTGGATGCTCGATCGCGACCAAGCTGTCGAGCCCTGTCCACTGCTCAATCTCATTGCCGGACTCATCGCGAAACATCCAGCCAAGTGAACGCGCCAAGCCAAACCCGCCATCGTTCGTCGCGCTCCCTCCGACGCCAGCAAGGCATCGCGTCGCTCCCTCTTGCCCAGCCGCCAACAACATTGCCCCGACCCCGTGCGTGTCTAGATCAAACGGATGAAACCGCCCTCGCGGCAAAAGCGCCAAGCCGTTGGATTGCGCCGTCTCCAGCACCGCCTGGCCGGACTCAGCATCGAGCCAAAAGCTCACCTGTCGCGCTTGGCCTGCCGCGTCGATGCCCTCGATCAGCCGTTCTTTCAAGCCAAGCGCCTTCGCCATCACTGGCCCGAAGCCGTCCCCGCCATCACTCATCGGGAGCAACACCAACCTGTCGTTGGGGCAGGCCGCCGCCCAGCCACGGGCGATCGCCCCTGCCGCCTCGGCAGCCGAGAGCGAGCCTTTGAATTTGTCCGGAACGATCAGTATTCGGCGCGACATCTGCTCGAAAAAACTTGCCAAACAGCTCTATTAAGGCAATCTGTTTGTGGCATTTGAGGAAATAATATGGAGAAACCAAAAATAATCGCCTACATGAAACCGTCCTGCGGCTGGAGCGAAGGCGTGC
>CAYWMH010000034.1:5263-13841 GCA_964459315.1 uncultured Verrucomicrobiota bacterium | reverse complement strand
GCTGCTGTACTACACGCGCGAGATGATCCTGGCCAACGAGCTGGAGGATTGATCGCCGTCCGGCCGAAATCTTGTAACCCCCGCCGTCCCCGGAACGACTAGTGGTGCATCCGGCCGCATGGCTGGGATGGGAAACAGAATCATGAAACTAAGCAAGATTATTGGAATGACGGCCGCTCTCCTGCTTGGGGCGGGAATGACCACCGCCGTGGTGGCGGATCAGGATCGCGGGCATCGCGCGGAGAAACGGGGCAAACACGCCAAGCGCGGCCATGATCGCCAAGGTGTCTCGGCCGACCGAATTGCCGCCATGAAAAAACGGGCAATGGCAGCCAAGAAAGGTGCTGTGGCCAAGGGCGGCCAACGCCGTGGACCACAGGGCGGCCCGCCGCAATTCGCCCGTGAGATGATGAAAAAGCGCATGGCCGCCGCGAAGGGCGGTCGGGGCCAGGCCGGGCCGCCTCAGCATGTGCTCGAGATGTGGAAGAAACGCCGCGAAGCCGCCCAGCCCGGGGGGCGCGGGCCACAGGCTCGTGGCGGGTTCAAGGGCTTGGGCGGCCCAAGGGGGCCGCAGGCTCGCGGTGGCCACAACGGCCCGCGCGGCCCGAAAGGCGCACACGCCCGCGGAGGACGCGGAGAGCACCGTGGCTCGAAGTGCGCGTGCGCCCGGGGCGGACACAGGGATCATCGCGGCTCCAAGGGCAGGCGTACCGGCCGGGGCGAGCGCCGCGGTCATCGCCGATAGTTTTTGCCGCTTGGCCAAGCGCCCCGAACGCCTGGCCAAGTTTTGATTTACCGGAGGGCAGGCATGCATTAAAGCGTGCCTGCCTTTTGGTTGGGGAACACAACTTATGCGCGAAATCCACGCGTCATGCGTTTATCAACTAACTGAGTTCGACTTGATCAAAAGTCTAAATAAGCAAATGAGGCATATTTGAACTGGTAGATAGCTGGCATAATCGGTGCTAAAACAAAATATATTGAGTCTTTTTGCAGTGGGAATTTCAGAAATAAGATCACCTCGTTTTGCTCCGCTTTGGCTCGCGCTTGGCCTTTTGGCATGTGTTGCTCCGGGCTTGGCCAAGGCGGAGGAGGGGCCATGGCGCTGGTCCAACCCCCGGCCGCACGGCAACTCCATCCGCGCCATCGCCAACGGTGGCGACTTCGCGATCGAGGTCGGCGACAACGGCTCGATTCACACCAGCCAAAACAGGGTGCAATGGTTCCCGCGCACAAGCGGTGTGGAGGAAACGCTGCGCGCGGTCGTGTTCTTTTCAGAGCAGGCAGTCGTGGCCGGCGGCGGCGGCACGCTGCTTTACAGCGAGGGCGAGGAACAGTTCACACCGGGCGAACTGGACAAGCCGACGGGCGAAGCCTTCCGCGCACTTGCGGCCTCGGGCAACACGATCGTGGCCGGCGGCAACAACGGCACGCTCTACACCAGCACCGACGGCCGGAAGTGGCGCAGGCAAACCTTCCGGTACGGCAACCACATCCAGGCGCTGGCGTGGACCGGCAAATATTTTGTCGCCGTCGGCGAGGGCGGCCTCGTTGCCACCAGCACCAACGGCAACTCGTGGACCAAGCGCCAAAGCCGGACGAACCGCGATCTCAACGCGCTGGCCTACGTCAACAAGCGGCGCTGGGCTGTTGGCGACGACGGCGTCGTGCTGCTCAGTTACAACGACGGCGTCTCGTGGCTTGCGGCGAGTTCCGGCACCGACAAGAACCTGAATGCCGTCACCGGCACAGCCACGGAGGTCATCATCGCCGGCGAGAACGTTGTGCGAAAGGGTGTACTCGATTTTTTCATGTACTGGGTGGATCTGCTCGAGGCCGACGATGGCATCAACCCGTCGCCGCCGCCGGACTGGACCTATTACAGCGCGATTGAGGTGGACGGCAAATACCTGCTCGGCGGCCGCACCGGCATGCTCGTGGACAGTGTGCGCGACGAGGAGGACGACGCCTACCTGTACTGGTTCAGCGCCGACGACTCGGTGCGCAACTGGCTTTGGGACATCAACCGGGTCGGCGACCTGATGGTCACCGTCGGCGACCATGCCACCGTGTTGACGAGCCGCGACGGCGTCGCGTGGAACCTCGAGGTCGTGCCCGAGGCGGCGACCGAGTCGATCCTGCTCGGCGTCGGCGGGACGACGAACCTACTCGTCGCCGTCGGCAACCACGGGCGGCTGCTGACCAGCCACAACTCATGGACCAACGTCGTGACGAAAACCGCCCTTGGCCAAGCGGAGACCAACAAGGTCAATACCCTCGGCGGGGGCTGGGAGGCCGGTGAGCCGAAGCCGACCGAGAACGACCTGCAGGGCGTCGCCGCGCTTGGCGGCACGTGGGTTGTCACCGGTGGCAAGGGCACTGTGCTGACGACGCGCGACGGCAAAAAATGGGCCGTTCACCAGGCCCCGGTCACCGGCATCCTGACCAGCGTCGAGGCGTTTAGGGAACAATTCGTGGCCACCGGCGAGGACGGCGTCATCCTCACCTCGCCCGACGGCGTCGACTGGGCCAGGCGCGACTCCGGCACGGCCCATTGGATTTACCGCGTGCGCGCGTTCGACGGCCAACTGGTCGCCGTTGGCCAGGCGGGAACAATCCTCACCAGTGGTGACGGCGAGACCTGGGCCAGGCGCGACAGCGGCACCAGCGAATGGCTCAACGACGTCACCCAAGTCGGGGGCACGTGGTACATCGTCGGCGCAAATGGCACCGTGTTGACCAGCCATGACCTCGAGTCGTTGGAGGCCAAGGGCACCGTCACCGGCCTGTCGCTCTACGGCGCGTTGGCCAACGACGGCCAATTTCTGTCCGTGGGACTCGAGGGGATCATTCTTCGGAAACAAATCGTGCCGCGCACCAACCCGATCCTGATCCGCTGGGAGCGCAGCGTCGCCGCCGATGGCGAGGTCACGAATCAATTCGGCTTTCGCGGCTTCCCCGGCCAGCGGTTCTCGCTCGACCGCAGCCGGGACCTGAAGACGTGGGAGGCCGGCCCGGAACTGGAGCTGCTTGATGGCTCCGGCGTTCTCGAGTACTCCAACACCACCCGCACCACCCGCGAGTTTTACCGCGCAAAACTGCGCTGATCACCCTCCGGGTGTCACGTCGGTCAGCAGTATTTCCATCAGCACCACCGAGTGCGCCGGCACGCGATTGGCGAACCAGCCGAGCTTGCCGTAGGCTAGCTCTGGCGGAATGTACAGCACCGCGTGGCCTCCTTTTTTCATCCGCTTTAGACCCTCGGCGACGCCGGGCAGCGATTTCGCTAAATTCTCCATCGAGATTACAAGTGGCGCGGGTGCTGGGTTCACTGAGTCGGCGAATATTCGGCCAAACTCATTCGCCTCGGAGATCAATTCCGCAATGAAATGAAACGTGACCGTGTCGCTGTCTTTCACCAGCGCACCGTTCCCCGGCTTCAGTTCCTCATAAATGAGCCCTGACTCGGTGGGCTCGATCTTTAGCAATTCCTTGATTTCCTCCATCTGCCTCGCGGCGATGTCGCGCAGCATCTGGTCAATCGATGCCTCGGTGGCTTCGAATGCCTCCGCCTCCTCCCCCACGCGTAGGATGCGAATGCTCTCGATGATGACGTCGGTTGTAGGTTTGCTCGGGCCACTGACATCAATGCCGGCGATCTTGTCGACGACATCGAGACCGTGAATCACCCTGCCGAAAACGGAGTGGTGTCCGGCACGGATATCGGTGTAGTCCAGCCACGGTGTTGCAGTATGGGTGATGAAAAACTGGCTGCCGTTCGTGTGCTCGCCGGAGTTGGCCATCGACAGGACGCCCGGACCGTCATGCTTGAGGTCGGGATGAAATTGGTCCGGCAGAAAGTAGCCGGGGTTTCCGGTTCCGTTTCCCTGAGGGCAGCCGCCCTGGATCATGAAGTCTTTGATGACGCGGTGAAAAATCAGCCCGTCAAAGTATGGCTTACCCTCGGGGTCGGCCGGGAATATCTGGGGATCCTTGCTGTAAAACTTCGTGCCTTCGACCAGCGCGATGAAGTTGGCGACAATGAGAGGCACCTTCTCGTACTCGAGACGGGCCGTCATCTCACCGAGATTCGTCGTGATCTTCGCGTAAATGCCTTTTTCCATCACATCGGATGGCGGTTCCACTTTCAACCGAATAAAAAAGGACGACTCAGCGGCAGGCCGTTGGGTCTCCCAGTGGAGGGGCGTTTTCTGGGCGACCACTTGGTCAAGCTCCTCCCACTGTTTGAGGTCGGGGGAGCCTTGGATGAAAAGTTTCGAGCCGGCCTCCGCGTCGCGGATCGTGAGCGCGATTGTTTGGCGCGTGGCATCGCCGTCGATCGGCGAGACCCCGATCGACAACGTCGCGTCGGTGCGCTGGCCAAGTGCCGTCGCGCCGTACAAGCCAAGCGCCAGAGAGGCCACCATTCGGAAGAACGTTTTCATCATTTTGCGGGCCGGAGTGTCGCGGCTGCCGGGCGGGGAGGCGACCTTTTTCGGCCATCGCTTGGCCAAGCGCTGGGTTGTGTCCCGTTTTCGGTTGCCGTTTGCCGCCCATCCGGTAGCATCGCCGCAGCTGCCCGACGAATCCCGAATGGATTGTCGTGAGGCTTGTTTTCAAGATGAAATTTTTTTTCGCAACGCTCCCTTTGGCCGCGCTTGGCTTTGCCACCGCCGCTGCTGCCCCGCTTGAAGCCAGACACAACGAAGGCTCCGGCACGATCACAGTCCATCGCGACGGCTTGGCCAAGCCGCTGGTTACGCAGCACGCCGCCGCCGATCACCGGCCGTATTTGCACCCGATCGTTGCGCCGGACGGCAACGGCACCCTCACCGAGTACAGCCCCGGGCATCATCGACACCAGACCGGACTGTACTGGGGGTTCACCCGCGTGAACGGCCGTGATTTTTTCCACCATCCCGGCGGCGATTACTGGAAGCGCAGGGGCGTGAAAGTGCTCGAGGCCAAGGGCGAGTCAGTGCGCTGGGAGACGGTGTACGACCTGCTTGACGCCGACGGCAACGCGGTGCTGACCGAGACGCAGCGGTGGTCAATGCGCTCCGACGGCGGCCGCCACGTCCTCGACCTCGAATGGCGCGGCCAGGCGCGAACCGATGTCACGATCGGCAAATACAATTACGGCGGGCTGTTTCTCCGTATGCCTTGGAAGCCCGGCACGAAGGGCCGCGTCGTCAACGGCGCGCGCGAAATTGGCGCGGCTGCCGAGGGCCGGCGCGCTACGTGGCTCGACGTCGGCATGGAGATCGACGGCCGCAGCGACTGGGGGCACATCGCGATTTTTGACCACCCGAAAAACGGCGGCTACCCGCAGCCGTGGCGCGTCGACGGCCAACTCGGCGTCGGCCCGGTGCGCGCGCGGCTCGGCGACTGGAAAATTGACAGGGGCAACACCGAGACCATTCGCCATCAGGTTCATGTTTACAGCGGCACGCTCGACAACAACGACCTCACGCAGCGCTGGATGCGCTACACCGGCCAGCGCGGCACGGGCGTGCTTTGGGGCCTGGCCCAGCGCGAGGGGCGTGCGGCCAGGTTTCTCACGCCGGAGGCGGCGGTGGCACAGTCGACCATCGAGCCGGGTTTCGCGGTCAACGCCTGGGCCAACGAGCCGATGATCACGCAACCGATGGCGTTCTGCTGGGACGACCGCGGCCGAATGTGGGTGGCGGAAAACCGTGACTACGAGTCGCGGGGCCGCGGATTCTCCGCCTCGGGCGACAGTCGCATCCTGATTTTGGAGGACACCGACCGCGACGGTGTGGCGGACAAGCGCTCGGTGTTTCTCGACGGCATCCCGTTCCCGTCGGCCGTGGCGGTTGGCCTGGGCGGGCTGTGGCTCGGCGCGCCGCCGAACCTGCTATTTGTCCCGGACCGCGATGGCGATGACCGGGCAGACTTCGACGACATCGAGGTGCGCCTGACCGGTTGGGGCATTCGCGACCGGCACGAGGTGGTCAACAGTCTCCACTGGGGACCGGACGGCTGGCTGTACGGCTGCCAGGGCGTTTTCACGCCGTCGGTCGTCGGCAGGCCAAGGGGCGAAGGGCGCATTTTCAAGCCGGGCGAACCGTACCCGAAATCGGTCGAGTTCGACGGCGAAGGCACGCCGATCAACGGCGGCGTCTGGCGGTATCACCCGGTGAAGGATCGCTTCGAGGTGGTCGCGCACGGCTTCAGCAACCCTTGGGGCATTGACTACGACGCGAAGGGCCAGTTCTTCATCAGCGCCTGCGTGATACCGCATCTGTGGCACGTCATCCCGGGTGGCGTGTATCACCGGCAGAGCGGCCGGCATTTCAACCCGTACGTTTACAGCGACATCCGAACGATCGCCGATCACCGCCACCGCTCGGCGCACGGCGGTGCGCGGGTGTATTTGTCCGACGCCTTCCCGGACGAGTATCACGGCAAAATCTTCATGGCCAACATCCACGAGCATGCGGTGCTGACCGATGAACTGGTGCCAAGCGGTTCCGGGTTTGTCGGCAAACACCACAAGGATTTCATGAAGGCCAACAACGCGCAGTGGATCGGTTTCAGCATGGAGATCGGCCCGGGCGGCGATGTCTACGTGCTCGACTGGCACGATGCCGACATCTGCGGCAAGGAGGTTTTGCAAAAAAACACCGGGCGCATCTTCCGCCTCTCGCCGAAAGAGAGCTTGGCCAAGAACTGGGAAGGCCGTTACGCCGACGTGGCCAAGTTGAGTGACGCCAGGCTCGTCGACTACCAAGCCAGCGCCAGCGCCTGGCACGCCCGACGCGCGCGGGTGGTGTTGCAGGGCCGGGCGATCAATGGCCGCCTGGCCAACGGCACGCATCGCGCGCTGAAAACGATGTTTCGCGAAAATAAAGATGAAGACCACCGGCTGCGCGCGCTTTGGGCGCTGCACGTGACCGGCGGCCTGGACGAAGCGGGCCTGCTGCGGAACCTCGGCGACCGTGACGCACACATTCGCGCCTGGTCGATTCAACTGCTTTGCGAGGACAAGTCGCCCTCCGGCCGAGTGCTCGAGGAGTTCGCCGCCTTGGCCAAGCGCGACCCGTCGCCGGTCGTGCGGCTGTACCTGACCTCGGCGCTGCAGCGCATGGGGCTTGACGCCCGCTGGGCCATCGCCGCCGGCCTCGTCTCGCACGCCGGGGATGCCGCCGATCACAATTTGCCCAAGCTGATCTGGTACGGCATCGAGCCGCTCGTCCCGGAAAACCCGGCGCGCGCCATGGATCTGGCGGTGGCGAGTCGCCTGCCGTTCGTTACCGAATCCATCGCCCGCCGCGCCGTCGATGCCGGCGAACTGGAGGCGCTGTCCCAGGCGCTTGGCCAAGCGCAGGAGGAAGAGACGGTCGCGGGGCTGCTCCGCGGTTTCAGCGCCGGGCTGAAGGGGCTGCGCGATGTGAAGGCGCCGCCGAGTTGGGCCGCGACTTACGCCAAGCTGTACGGCACGCCGTTGGCCACGCGGATTGCACAAATCCTTGGCGACACCGGTGCGGCGGCGGCGATGCTCCCCACGCTCGACAACGCCAAGGCCAAGTCGGCTGACCGCCAGACTGCCCTGCGCGGGCTCGCATCGCAGGATCACGCCGGGCTGAAGGGTCGTCTGGTCGCCCTGCTTGAAGACGACGCGCTGCGGCTTGACTCGATCCGCGCCATGGCGAATTACGACGAGGCAAGTTTCCCGCGTGCGCTGCTCGGGCGCTACGCCAAGCTCGACGCCGGTGACAAGTCTGCGGCAATCCAGACGCTGGCCTCCCGTCCGTCGTACGGCAATGAACTCACCGCGGCGATCCAGTCTGGCGCGGTGCCGCGACGCGACGTCCCAGCGTATGTCGTCCGGCAGCTGCGTCGGGTTGTCGGCCCGGGTTTTGTCGATGTTTGGGGCGCGGTCGAGTCGCTCTCCGCCGACAAGGCGGCGGCATTTGCCAGGTACCGCGCGCTGCTCACCGACGGCGCCTTGGCCAGGGGCAACGTCCACAACGGCCGCGCGGTTTACGAGCGGACCTGTTTTGCCTGCCACAAATTATACGGGCAGGGCGGCGAGATCGGCCCGGACATTACCGGCTCCAACCGCGCCAATCTCGACTATATCCTCGAGAATATTTTGAACCCAAGCGGCGAGATTCCGGAAGGCTACCAGTTGCTGCTCGTCACCACCCGCGGCGGCCAGACTTTGGCCGGGACACTGGCCAGCGAGAACGATCAGCAGCTCGTTTTGCGTGTCGTCGGTTTGCCGCCGGTGACTGTGGCCAAGTCGGAGATTCAGTCGCGCGAATCCATCCCCACCTCCATGATGCCGGAGGGGTTGCTGGCTTCCCTCCCGGACCGGGACGTGATAGATTTGATCCGTTACCTGCGAACCACCAAGCAGGTGGCCAAGCCTGAGTAAAACGACCACATCATGCCTGAACCAACACCACAGGAAGTCCAAGCCCCCGCCAAGCGCCCGCCGCGGCCGAAGGACAAAGTCGCCCGGGTACTCGGTTGCTGGATCGTTGCCGGCGTCATCGTCGAGACTTCCGCCGACCAGATCATCCACTTCCTCCGCGCCCTCACCTCCACC
>CAYWMH010000034.1:0-5253 GCA_964459315.1 uncultured Verrucomicrobiota bacterium | reverse complement strand
CGCTCGCATGGCGAAGGACAAGCGCAACCTCCTCCGCGACATTTTGCGCGGGTACGAATCCTGTTTGGTGGCGTATTCCGGTGGGGTGGACTCGGTGCTTCTGGCACACGTTGCCCACGAGGTGCTCGCCGGCCGAATGCTCGCCGTGCTCGCCGACTCGCCGAGTTTGCCGCGCCGCGAACTGGCCGAGGCCCGCGAAATCGCCGAGGCGCACGGCTTCCCGCTGCGGATTGTCCACACGCGGGAGTTTGCCAATCCGGACTACACCGAAAACCCGGTCAACCGCTGCTACTACTGCAAGCATGAACTGTTCACCCGGCTCGAGCCGATTGCGCTCGAGGGCGGTTTCGCGGTATTGGCCTACGGCGAAAACGCCAGCGACATCGGCGACCACCGGCCCGGTGCCGAGGCGGCCAAGCAGTTCGAAGTGCGCGCCCCGCTCAAGGAGGCCGGCTTGGCCAAGCGCGACATCCGCGCCCTCTCCGCCGCGTTGGGCCTGCCCACCGCTGACAAGCCGCAGATGCCGTGTCTCAGCTCCCGCATCCCGTACGGCCAGGTGGTCACGCCGGAAAAACTGGCAATGATCGAGCAGGCCGAGGGTGTGCTGCGCGACGCTGGTTTCCGCGAAGTGCGCGTGCGCCACCACGACCAGCCTGGCGGCGCGCTGGCCCGGCTCGAGCTTGGCCAAGCAGAGATCAAACGGTTTGTCGCCGAGGGCATGATGGAGACCGTCTCGTTGCAAATCCGCGAGGCCGGTTTCACCGACGTCACCCTTGACACAAAAGGCTACCGGCGCGGCAGCCTCAACGAGGGCCTCCCGAAAGAGGCCTTGGCCGACGGCTGATGCGCAAAAAAGTGGCCAGGCTCGACGACCTGCCCGAGGGAGCCACCCGGCAGTTTTCCTTCCAGCGTGACGGTGTGCGGGTAGATGCCTTTGTGGCTAACTATAAGGGGGAAATCGTGGCTTTCGAAAATCTCTGTCGCCATCAACCGTTGTCACTCGACTACGGTGATGGCCAATTCTTCAATGGCGATGGGAGTCTCTTTGTTTGCCAGACGCACGGTGCGATGTACCACCCAAAAACCGGTCTATGTGTTGAGGGTCCCTGTGCCGGTGCCAGTCTGCATTCTCTGAAAATTGAGATTCTTGACGGTGAGATTCAGTTAATCGATTTTTAAGTCGCATATTCGGAAAGTTACATCAGCTATTCAGCAATTGATTGTAACCTTATGCGCTAAATTAACTGTATTCATATATTATATGAGTCGTATTTACTCTTTCATATCTTTTGTGGTAGCGATGTCCCTTGCTCAGGCGTTTGGTCAGGATGAC
Source organism: uncultured Verrucomicrobiota bacterium (assembly GCA_964459315.1). Lineage (GTDB taxonomy): Bacteria > Verrucomicrobiota > Verrucomicrobiia > Limisphaerales > UBA1096 > UBA1096. Next base: position 3,920 of record CAYWMH010000034.1, on the reverse strand, counting down.
CCATCGGCATCATTGTTCGGGTTGGACAACGTGATCGATGTTCACATCACCATCAAGCCGGAGGAGTGGGCCAAGTTGCAGCCGCCGGCGCATGTACGTTTGGATGGTGAGGCGGTTGGCGAGGCGTTTGGTGACCTCATTGAGGACGCTTCACAGGGCGGCCATTTTCGCAGTGAGAAGTCCACTCGCCCCGGCTTGGCCGGATATCTTGGTGTCGATCATCAGTATGGCAAGGGCGATGTAGAGATTGACGGAGAGACGGTGCAGAACGTCGGTGTGCGCTACAAGGGCAACGGCACGTTCATCGAGGGGCATGAGAGCAGGAGGTATTCGTTAAAGATCGATTTCAATGAGTATGTCAAGGGACAGGAGTTTCGCGGGATGACCAAGATTAACCTGAACAACAACATTACCGACCCGTCGCTAATGCGTGAGGCTTTGTCGTACGAGATGTTTCGCGAGGCGGGCATCCCATCCTCACGCGTGGGGTACGCTAGGGTGGCTCTAACGATTCCCGGGGAGACGGAGCGAAAACCGATCGGGTTGTACACCGTGGTCGAGCAGAAGGATAAGCGGTTCCTTAAACGCAACTACGGCTCCTCCAACGGGCTGCTGATGAAGCCGAGTACATTCGGTCTGTTCCGGTATTTTGGCGAGGATTGGGCCGAGTACGAGATTGGATACGTGCCAAAGACCGACCCCACGGAGGAGCAGAAAAAACGGGTGATCGAGTTTGCTCGACTGATCCACAAGGCGGGAGATGACGAGTTTCAGGAACGGTACGCGGAGTATCTGGATGTTGACCAGTTTCTTAAGTTCATTGCTTGCAATGTCATCGTCTGCAATCTGGACAGTTTTCTGAGCGGCTCACAAAACCACTATATCTATCTAGAGCCGGAATCGAACAGGTTTCAGTTTTTTCCCTGGGACATGGATCACTCGTTCGGAGCTTTTCATATGATGGGCACGCCTGACACTCGGCGCAACATGAGTATCGACCGGCCGGTTACCGACAGGCGTCCAATCATCGAGCGAGTTTTAAAGGTGTCGGGCAACAGAGAGAAATACCACGCTTACATTGACGAATACTTAAACACGATTTTTGCCAAGGAAAAAATGCTGGATCGGATTGACACCATAGCCAAGTTCGTGCGCCCGATGGTGTCGGTTAATGGTGATAAAGCGACCGGACGCTTTGAACTTGTACTTTCGAATGAACCTCATGCATGGGAGCCGCATCCGCTAAAGTTTTACGTGGAGAAACGCCACGAATCCATCCGCGCACAACTGGCTGGCACATTGGAAGGGGATTCCGTTGGTTTCGGCGCGATGCCACATATACCGGAGCAGTTCATCGCTGTCGGGATTTTGTTTTTGGTGATGCTGTTATTTAACACCATTTGCTGGGTTTGGGGCATTGTAGTCGGATTTAAAGGAAGCACACTTTGGGGCTGTTTAAACATTTTCTTCACGCCTATGGCACCGGCGATTTATGGGTTCGGCGTCCGGCGGGATCTTGGGTTTAAATGTGCCCTTTTCGCTACCGTATGCTTTTTCGGCTGGATCTGCTGGATCGTTTACGCCCTTATCCAGTTTACTTGATCATTTTCTCATTAATGAAACATTGGACCACTACCATTGGTTTAACCTTAGCGTTTGCGCTTGGCCAAGTGCATTCACAGGAATCGATTCAACCCAAGGAGGCGGATCACAAGTTGGTCGCTTACGGGAAGCAGGAGCGACAGGTGTTGCATCTTTGGCTACCCAAAACCAAGGATCCAGCCCCTTTGGTGTTGCATTTCCACGGAGGAGGTTTTGTAACTGGAGACATTCGTCAAAAAACGCATAACCGAACAGCTGCCATGTGTAATGCTGCAGGGATAGCGTATGCCGATGTAGAATATCGACTACTGAATCAGGCGATGTTGCATGAGATTATGGATGATTGTGCACTTGCATTGCAGTTTTTGAGATACAATGCAGAGAAATATAATCTGGATAAAAATCGAGTGGCGTCATACGGCGAATCGGCCGGCGCGAGTGCCAGCCTTTGGTTGGCGACTGTTGATGATATCGCTGATGCTAATGCTAAGGATCCGGTACGTCGCGAGTCTAGTCGCCTGATTGCAGCAGGCGGTTTTATGGTTCAGGCAACATTTGATGTCGTTCAATGGCCGAAAATACTTGGTTTACCTGAAGAAAAAACACCGTATTGGCGTATGATGAATTCCTCAAAAGCTCGCTTCAGCGAGAAGCGTTTTAATGAACTGCGTAAGCATATGGATATGCTTGGAAATATGGATAAGAACGATCCGCCAATGCATTTCTCGCCTGGAAGGGAGGGCAGGGGTGTCCACAGTCAGCTTTTCGTTGAAGTCTTGAAAAGGCGAGCCGAGGAGACTGGTGCAAACTTGATCATTAGGAGCGGCAGAGAGTCTCTAATTCGGTTTCTCACAGACAAACTCAAAACCAGGCCGAAGCTGGAAGGTAAACCTGTTCGTAAGCTTTTTCCAAAACATTGGGGTGATCCACCGGCAATCCAGACACGTGATTACCGGAAACTTCCCGGTGGCTACGGATTCGGCAGCAGCACACTAGCCAAGTGGATTCAAAAAAACTTGGACAACGACGCAAACAAACAGAAGCGCATAGGCAAATGAAACAAGCTGATTTTGTTGCCATGTATCATGTTCGTTTCGCTGGGCTGCGGCTAAACATCGACTAAGTTTTTTTAGAGTGGTTTTGGCGTTAATCTAAAAAGCGAATGAATCGCCAATCTCCATTCGTCTTAGGTGGTGTGCCTGCCGTTAATATGAATGTGCGGCATCGCATCCAGTTTTCGGTTGGCGATGCTGTGTTCTATATCTGTTTGCCGCAGTCCGACGGTAGTTGCCGTTCCATCTTGCTCGTGCGCGATATCGAGATGGGGCTTGCCCGGAAACACGCTTGTGCTGATGAGATCGGTTGCCCGGCTGATTACGAACCCGAATGTGGGTTATCCGGCGATCGCGATACAGCGCTGGCTCAGGCTGGTGCGGAGTGCCTCAGGCGCAATGGAATCGAACGTGTACGAACAGACGGTACTTTGCCGATGATCTTTGCTGCGCATCTGCGGGAGGCGGAGGTCGAGGTGGATTATGATTCAGAACTGGCCGTGCTCGATCGTCGCACAAAGACGGAGCAGGAACTGGAGCATTTGCGAGAAGCACAAGCAGTGACTGAGGAGGCAATGGAGTTTGCTTGTCACAGCATTTGTGCGGCGACGCCCGATGCGGAAGGCATCCTTCACGATGGCGACACGGTGTTGACTTCCGAATTGATGCGCCAACGTATCACCAGTTTTCTGATCGGTAAAAACTGCTCGAACCACCACGACTCGATCGTGGTGACTGTGCCGCACGTCGCGGATTGTCATCACCACGGGAGCGGCCCGCTGCGGGCTGGTTTGCCAGTGATTGTCGATATCTTCCCGCGCGTCAATGCAACCGGCTACTGGGGCGATTGCACCCGCACCGCAGTCAACGGCGAGCCATCGTCCGAGATTTTGCAGATGCACGCGGCCGTGGTGAAGGCCAAAGCTGATGCCATCGACGCGTTGCGCATGGGCACCACCGGCGGTGCTGTGCACCAAGCCACTGTGAAGTCGATCACCGGCAGCGGTTACGTCATGGGCCTGCCCCCGGAGGGGGCGGGGGGCGATTTTGTCTCGATGCGTCACGGCACCGGTCACGGTATTGGGTTGGACGTGCATGAGCCGATCCTACTGTCCGACGGGGGCGGTGAGATTCTCGCTAACGAGGTATTCACCGTGGAGCCGGGGCTTTACTCGGCCAAGTTTGGTGGTGTCAGGGTTGAAGACATGGTGGCGGTCACGGAAGCTGGACCGGTCAATTTTAACCGTATACCTGACCATCTCTACT
>CAYWMH010000033.1:7823-13903 GCA_964459315.1 uncultured Verrucomicrobiota bacterium | reverse complement strand
CCGATCGCCGTCAACCGCGCGGCCGTGAGGGCCTGGCGGTCGGACATGTCCTTTTTGATGTATTGTTTGTGAATGTCGTTCACCCAGACGGCGGAGATCGCTGTGATGAGCGTGTCCACCGTCGACATCAGCGCGGCGATCATTGCCGCTAAAATCAGCCCAAAGATGCCCGGTTGGCTGATGAGTTGCGTCGCAGCATAAAAAGAATCGCCGGCCTCCATTGTGCCGGGCAGGTCACCGTGATTGGCCAGCGCCTTGGCCAGCCATCCCGCGCCGCCGACCACGCAAGCCGCCAGCGGCATCAGCACAACGAGGTGCGTCACGACCGCCTTTTTGCAGTCCACATACGATCGCGCGGAGAGGTAGCGCATGATCGTGCCCTGATGCAAAAAACCGAACATAATCGAGTTGGCCAAGCCGTCCTGCCAAAAAATGCCGACGCTCGGGAAACCGGGATCGCTGTTGAAATTATGAAACACCTTCCGCGAGTCACCCGGCAGGTTATCCCAAAAAACATCGAACCCGCCGAGGTAACCGATGCCCAGCCCAAGTATCAAAAATCCGGTGACCAGCAGCATCACGCCCTGAAACAGGTCTGTCATGATCACGCTCGTCTGCCCCCCACGTGAGACGTACGAAACCGAGATCACTGCAACCAGCACCGCACCCCAAAACGTCTCCCAACCCAGCAGGTTGTTCAGTACCTTGCCCATCGTGAACAGATTCACGCCGACGTAGCCGACCATGTACACCAGCAGGCAGACCGTCGCCCAAAAACGAACCTTCGAGTTGAAGCGCCTGCCGAAATACTCAGGGATCGACGTGACTCGGGAGAAATACAAAATCGGCAGCCAACAAAACAGCAACAACGGGAAATAGATCCAGTCGTTGCTGTACGTCTGCGTGCTGGAGAGGCCGTACTCGTAGCCCTTGCTCGAGTATTTCAGAAAACTGTACGAGCCGATCGTGGTGGCGATCATGCTGAATGCGATCAGCCACCACGCAAACTTCCGGCCGCCAAAGAAAAAATCGTCCGTCGACTTCATCTGCCGTCCGAAAAAAGCGCCAAGCACCACGATGATCACGAAGTACACGATCATGATTGTGTAGTCGATCCAGTTACCGCGATAACCCTGCCCGGGATCGACCGCCGCCTCACTCGCCGGCGTTGGCTTGTACGCAGCCTGTTCGGCAGCAGGCATGCCGGGTGCCTTGTACTGGAGGAACGCCTGCAGGATGAAGTAAAACGCAAGCACCCCCAGCACGAGGCAAAGGTTTCGGCGGCCACTCCCGCTCAAGCCAAGGCTACCCTGCCGCCAAGCCAGCACCGCCCCAAAGACAAAGACCACCCCCCCTAAAACGAAGTTATAAACAAAAGGATCCATGCACTGGGTTAGCTTACTGCACCGTACCGCCCCGCTTGGCCAAGCGGGACCGATGTGTGTTTTAAGCGTTCAGTTTTTAGTTTCAATTTTACCGCAGCTTGACTCCGAATCTCTACTCCAAGTCGCCGAAATCGTACACCACCACCCGGTCGCAGGTTTCCTTGAACACCTTTTCCACAAACTCCACATGCTGCGGATGCGCCTGGTAGGCATCCTGCACGATCTTGTTCTTGAACGTGATGTTCAATGCGACCTGATAGCTCTGATCCACCACCGGCCGATCGCTCGGAGCGCACCGACCCACGTGCATCGAAATCACGCCGGGGATGTCCGGTAAATAATGATTCAACCCGTCGATCAACCGCTGCTCGGCGTCCTCCACGCCCGGCTTGGTCCAGAAAATAACTATATGCGAAAACATGACCGCCAGTGAATCCGATGCCTGCATTGAAAGCAAATCCCATTTGTCAACCAGCTTGGATTCAACAAGTAAACGAACCAAGCGAGGATGCGCTTGGCCAAGCTCCCTCTCTCGCTGGGGAGGGTATCCGCGCAACGGCGCGGTTTGACTTTTGTGGGCGGTTCCCGTAGTCGGGGTGGCGTGAACCGCACTTTGATCCCTCTCATCGCATCGATGCTGCTCTCCACCGGGCTTTCCGCGGCCAAGCCACCGAACATCGTCCTGATCATCTCCGACGATCAGGCGTGGACCGACTACAGCTTCATGGGCCATGAGGCGATCGAGACACCTAACATCGATCGCTTGGCCAAGCAGAGCCGACTATTCAAGCGCGGCTACGTGCCGAGCAGCCTCTGCTGCCCCTCCCTCGCCTCAATCATCACCGGGCTGTACCCGCACCAAACCAAGATCACCGGCAACGAGCCGCCCATTCCGCCCGACGGCAAACGATCCGCCGAATACCAGCGGCGAGTTCAGGAATGCGTTTCGTTCATCGACACCGTGCCCACCCTGCCCCGGCTCCTGGCCAAGCGCGGCTACGTGAGCCACCAGTCCGGCAAATGGTGGCAGGGCCATTACTCGCGCGGCGGCTTCACCCACGGAATGACCCACGGCGATCCCAAGCGCGGCGGACGCCACGGCGACGAGGGCCTCAAGATCGGTCGGCAGGGCATGAAGGAGATTTTTGACTTCATCGATGACGCCGGCGAGAAGCCGTTCTTCGTCTGGTACGCGCCGTTCCTCCCCCACACCCCGCACAACCCGCCCAAGCGCCTCTTCGACAAGTACGCCAAGAAAACCGAGTCGAAGTTCATCGCCCGCTACTGGGCCATGTGCGAATGGTTCGACGAGACCTGCGGCCAACTGCTTGATCACCTCGACGAGAAAAAACTGGCCGACGACACCATGGTCCTCTACGTCACCGACAACGGCTGGATTCAGCGTGCCGACAACGGCCGGTACGCCCCACGCTCCAAGCGCTCGCAATACGACGGCGGACTCCGCACCCCGATCATGGTGCGTTGGCCCGCCAAGGTAAAACCGGGGGAACGCCCCGAGTTGGCCAACAGTATCGACCTCGCCCCGACCATCCTCAAGGCCTGCGGTCTCGAACCGACCAGTGAGATGCAGGGCATCGACCTCCTCGACGCCGCGGCCTTGGCCAAGCGCAAATCCACCTACGGCGCCGTCTACCTGCACAACGCCGTCGACATCCAGAAGCCAAGCGCCAACCTCACCTACCGCTGGCTGATCGACGGCGACTGGAAGCTCATCCTCCCCCACAAACCCAATAACAACCCCGACGCCGAATCCGAACTGTACAACCTGGCCAAAGACCCTCACGAACACCAAAACTTGGCCAAGACCAAGCCAACCAAAACCAAGCGCCTAGCCAGGCAACTGAACAAACTATTGCCGGAAAGTTGAGTTGGTATTGAGAAGCGCTTACCCAAGCGAGGGACATTTTTCCCAATCTTGATTGCCTGTGGTCGGTTTTGTGCCTAGACTTCCAGCCGTTTCACGCGAAACTTTCACGGAAAAACAGAGCAGAATCATGGCAAAACCGATTTATCACAGCAGCATCGAGGGAGCGCAGCACGGCGGGAAGGGGCTCGAAGGATTCCTCGCATTCGCCAAGGAGGCCGGGGCCGACGGCGCGCAACCGAGCCACTACATGCTTGAGGATGGCGACACCGGTGAGGCATTCAAGAGCGCGCAGGCAATCCGCGACACGTTCGAGAAACACGGCCTCAAACTCGACGGCGTGAGCGGCCACTGCGCGTTTTGGGTGCACACCAGCGCATGGACCGGCACCCGGAGCGGCCACCCCTTCATCCACGGCCCGAACCAGGACAAAAGCCCGGAGGAACTCGAGCAGTGGTACGAGGCGTACATCCTGCGGATGATGGATTTGTGCGCCGAGCTTGGGTTGAAGATCCTGCCGATGTTCTGGGGCGTGTCGCACGGTTGGGAACTGGCCACCGGCTACCCTTGGGGGTTCTGGGCCGGGCCGGGGTTCGACCTCATCAAGGCCGGCGAGGCGCGATTCGTGGAGAAGACCGCCAAGATTCGCGCACACGCCAACAGCCTCGGTATCCGGATTGCGCACGAGATTCACCCCGGCACAGCCGCGATGTGCGCAGAGGAGTTTGGCCGGCTCGTCGAGATTTGCGATGGCGACGAATGCCTCGGCGTCAACGCCGACCCGTCGCACTGCTGGGAGGGCGAGGACTGGGAGACACGCTTCACGCATCCGGCAGTGCGCGACCGCGTCTACGCCTGCCACGTGAAAAATTTTGTCGTCCGGCCCGGCGTGCCGCTGCGGCGCATGGACGGCGACTGGCACAACCGCGCGATGCAGTTCACCGACCTCGGCAGCGGCGACCTGAACATGGTGCGCTACGTTGAGATGCTCATCAACATCGGCTACCCCGCCCGCTACAACAAAATCATGGGCACCGACACCGCCCCGCTCATCGCCGAGACCGAGAGTGCTTACCGCGACGCGGACGCCACCGCCATCGAGGGCATCCAATACGTCCGTGACAACCTCTGCTTCCCCGTCGCCGAAGGCTCCTTCGAGGACGACATGGGGGCATAATGTTTCCTACAAAAAAAGGCCCGGCAAACGCCGGGTCTTTTTTCGTGGATATTTGGCAGGCTACGCCTTCAACTCGTCCACTTCCATGAAGGCGTAGCAGAGCATGTGGGCGATGCCCATCTGGCAGTCCTCCGCCCGGCCGTAATGGGTGTCGTCGATCACGATCGTCTCCTTGGCCAGTTCGGCCAACTTGCCGCGCTTGCCACCGACCAGCGCGATGGTGTGCAGGCCGTTGGCGTTGGCCCACTCGAACGCCTTGACCAAGTTCGGCGAACTGCCGCTGACGCTCATCGTCAATGCGATGTCGCCGGCTTGGCCGTAGTTCTCGAGTTGGCGAACATAGATGTCCTCGTAAGAATAGTCGTTGCCGATAGCGGTCATCCAACTCACGTTGTCGTTAAGCGACAAAACCTTGAACCGTTTGCCCAGCGCGTCGGACGAGCCCTTGCCCAGGTCAGTGGCGAAATGCGACGCATTGGACGCGCTGCCGCCGTTGCCGAACACAAAAATCTGCCGCCCCTCTGCGTGGGCCTCCTTGAACTTGAGGATGACCGACTCGACCTGCTCGACTGGGATGGAGTCAAGCGCGGCTTTCTCGGCTTCGATATAGTTTGCGATCCATTCGCGCATGAAGCGAACCGTCGCAGAACTCAGTCGACGTTCAAAGCCAAAAACAGCGCGCCGACCGGCACGGCGTCCTCACCGAGCTGGGCCAACCGCACGCTTGGCCCCGGCTGAAGCACGTCCATGATCCCTTGGCCAAGCGCGGCCGCCACCCCAGCCCGCAGCGGTTTGCCGACCAGCGACAGCCCACCGCCGAGGATGATCACGGCGGGGTTGACGAGGTGCACGACGTGCGACAGGCCAAGCGCGAGCTGGGCGCAGGTCTCGTCGAAAATTGCGATGACCCCAGTGTCGCCGTCGGCCATCGCCTTGGCCAAGTGGCGTGCCTCGCCGCCCTCACAATCGAGCCGCTTGGCCAAGGGCGAGCCGGGGTTGGCGGCGGCATGGTCGCGGAGCCGCCGGTCCACCGCCCAGCCGGAGCAGCGCGACTCGAGCGTCTCCCCCGCCGGGCCAAGCCGCACGTGACCGATCTCCGCCTCAGCCAGCGAGTGACCGTGATAAATCTTCCCGTCAAACACCAGCCCACCGCCGATGCCACTGCCCAGCGTGACGTAGAACACCGGGCTTAACCCCTGCCCCGCCCCGGCCAGCGCCTCGCCAAGCGCGGCCGTGTTGGCGTCGTTCTCGACAGCCACCGGCACGTCGGCGGCCTGTTCGCGGAGCCAATCCCTGAGAGGGAAATCGTCCCACCCGGCGACTTGGTGCGAGCAGCAGGTCCGGCCGGATTGGCGGTCGACCGGCCCGCCGAAGCCGACACCGATCGCGGTGATCGTGTGCCGCTCGGCAACCTTGGCCAAGGCGTCGGCTATCTGTGCGCGAATGCCCTCCCCGCCCGCATCCGGGCAGGCGGCAAAGCGATGCCGGCCGGTGATCGAACCATCCCGCCCACCGGTGACGACCTGAATCTTCGTCCCGCCAATCTCGATGCCAACCAACACGGATTCCATGAAAGCAACCGCTTTATTGCCCGAGCCACAGCGAAAGTCGAGAGAGGCATTTTGGCATTGCC
>CAYWMH010000033.1:2107-7813 GCA_964459315.1 uncultured Verrucomicrobiota bacterium | reverse complement strand
CGGATTGGCATGGAGTTCCCGGCATGCACTCCTTGCGCTATATTCCTCCGATCGTTTTCGCCCTGTCGTTGCTGATTCCGTCTAGCGCCCTGGCCCACACAGAAGTGGCGGCGGCGCGGGAGATGGCCAACGCAGCCAACGCCTTCCTCGCCACGCTCAAGCCGGAACAAAAGGCCAAGGCGACGTTCCCGCTCGACGACGCCGATCGCACGCGTTGGCACTTTGTCCCGACGGAGATGCACCCGCGCCAGGGGTTGTCATTCCGCGACATGACGACGGAGCAGCAGCAGATGGCCTACTCACTGCTGGCATCGGTGTTGAGTGCGCGCGGGATACAAAAGACAGTGCAGATCATGAGCCTTGAGCAGATCCTGCACGACGCCAACCCGAACGGCCGTTTCGCCCGCGACCCCAAGTGGTACTTCATCAGCGTCTTTGGCAAGCCAAGCGTTGACGGCTCGTGGGGCTGGCGGTTTGAGGGGCATCATTTGTCGCTGAGCTTCACCGTGGTGGACGGCCACATTGGCGGGTTGACGCCGGCCTTCTTTGGCACCAACCCCGGAATCGTGCTCGACGGCCCGCGCAAGGGACTGCAAGTGCTCGCCGTCGAGGAGGACACAGCCCGTGCCCTGGTTCGCTCACTAAACGCCGCGCAGAGCAAGGCGGCCATTGTCGCCGAGAAAGCCCCGGCTGACATCATTACCAAGGCCGACCGCAGGGCGCGGCGACTCGAGCCGCTTGGCCTGCCGGCGTCGAAGATGAACAAGAAACAGTTCACGCTGCTGTGGACCCTGCTCGAGGAGCAACTCCGCAACTACCGGCCCGACCTCGCCGACGAGGGAGTCAAGCATTTCGAGGGACTCGACCTCGGGAAAATCCACTTCGCCTGGGCCGGGTCGCTTGAGCCTCGGGAGGGGCATTATTACCGGATACAAGCGCCGGATTTCCTGATCGAGTACGACAACACGCAGAACGGCGCGAATCATGTGCACTACGTCGTGCGCGACCTGAGGAACGACTTCGGCGAGGATCTGCTGCGCCAGCACTACGAGCAGCACCACAAAAAGTAGGCCCATTTTCGACAACAACCTTTTGCAAGGCCGGCGGCGCGGGTAACGTGTCCCGGCCTTGGCCTTTTCCAGGGCGCTTGGCCAAGCGCAACCTGTTTTGAACGTCACCGAAACCCCAACAACGAATGAGGAACTCACCCGGCCGGAAGTCGGCCAACGGGTCACGATGCGCATCGATGACCTGGCCTTTGGCGGCGAGGGCGTCGGACGCGTGGAGGGGTTTGTCGTGTTCGTGCCGCTGGTGATCGAGGGCGAGACGGTCGAGGCCAAAATCACCGAGGTGAAGAAAAAATTCGCCCGCGCCGAGCTTGTCAACGTCGTCGAACCGGCGGAGAGCCGGGTCGAGCCGGCTTGCGACTATTTTGGCGACTGCGGCGGCTGCCAATATCAACACATGGCGTACGAGGCGCAGTTGGAGATGAAGCGCAAACAAGTCGCGTCGCTCTTCGGCCGCATCGGTGGTTTCCCGGAGGACCGGGTGGCGCCGGTGGTCGCCTGCCCTCAGCCGTTTAATTATCGCAACCGCATCCTCATTCGCAGTCAATGGAACGGGAAGGCGAAGAAACTGCTGGTCGGCTTCCGCAAGCGCAACTCGCACTGGGTGGTCGAGGTGGACGACTGCAAGATCGCCGAGCCGGCGCTGAACGCGCAGATCCCGGAGGTGCGCAATAACCCGCCGAACAAGGGTGGCGTGAAAGTGAATCTGCGCGTCGCCCAGGAGGAGTGGGTGGTGCCGGATCACTCCTTTTTCCAGACCAACTATTTCATGCTGCCGCGGATGATTGAGATCCTGCGAAGAATGTTTCAGGCCGGCGGGTCGGAATACCTCATCGACGCCTACTGCGGGGTCGGGTTCCTGGGGATCGAACTGGCTAGCTTGACCAAGCGCTACGCCGGCATAGAGTACGACCACCGGGCCATCCTCGCCGCGCGTGAAAACGCGGCCAAGTTCGGCGGCGACAACGGCGAATTCGTCGAGGGCCGCACCGAGAATCTGCTGCCGGATCTCCTAGCCAAGTTCAGTGACGGCAAGACCACCGTCATTCTTGATCCACCCCGCAAGGGCTGTGCGGCGGCCGCGCTTGGCCAACTACGCGAAATCCGGCCGGCACAGATCATTTATGTCTCGTGCCACCCGGCCACGCTGGCGCGGGATTTGAACACTCTCTGCACCGACGGGGTCTACCGTCTGGAGCAGGTCGTGCCGCTGGACATGTTCCCGCACACGCAGCATGTGGAGTGCGTGACCGACCTGCGGCTCAACACCAGCACGTGAACCGCGACACGGAAGATTCCCCCGCCAAAACCAGCCTTGCAATGGGTGCACGGGTGGGGTTCAACTGTCACCGAAACCGAGTGCAATGGCACAACATAGCAACCCGCTGAAGTCGTTTGCCGCCACCCGCCTCCCTTGGGCCGTTGCCCTGGGCGTGGGGGTGCTGTACCTGCTCACGCTGCATTCGTGGATTAGCTTCGCGAGCCTGCCAGCCGTGTCGGATGTCGGGGGGTGGACCGGCGAGGCGCCGTTCGAGGCGCCGCTGCTTTACCTGCTCACCCTGCCGCTGCGGATGCTACCGGCCTCGGCGGTGCCAATGGCCATGAACGCCTTGGCCGCGTTGTTCGGGGCATTGACGCTGGCACTGCTGGTTCGCTCCGTGGTGCTGCTCCCGCACGACCGCACCAAGGAACAACGGCAACGCGAACAAACCGCGCACTCGCTATTGAGCCTGCCGTGCAACTGGGTGCCCGCGCTGTTCGCCGCACTCGTGTGCGGGCTGCAATTGAGTTTCTGGCAGCACGCCACAGCCGGCACGGGCGAGATGCTAAACGTGCTGCTGTTCGCCTACGTCATCCGCTGCCTGCTCGAGTATCGGATCGACCACAAGGCGCAATGGCTCACCCGCGCGGTGCTCGTCTACGCGATCGGTATCACGAACAACTGGGGCATGATCGGGTTCCTGCCGCTGTTCGGCGTGGCGCTGCTGTGGACGGCCCGCATACGGTTGTTTCAGAACGGCTTGCCGCTGAAGCTGGCATTGAACGGCTTGGCCGGCCTCTCCCTCTACCTTCTGCTGCCGCTGGCCGCCGTGCTCACCGGAACCGGAGAAAGCTTCACAGATGTGTTGATGGCCAACCTTGGCCGACAAAAGTCGTTCGTCGCAAACCTGTTCAGCCAGCGGTTGATGGTGCTGGTGATGGGCTCTACGGCGATCCTGCCGCTGCTGCTGGTGAGTATCCGCTGGCCCGCGACATTTGGCGATACCAACGCCGCCGCCTCGGCCATCACGACCGTCCTGCTCCGGTTAGTGCATTTCCTGTTTCTGGCCGTTTGCGTTTACGTGGCGTTCGACCATGTGGTCAGCCCGCGCCAACTGGTCAACCTACCGCAGGTCACTGGCGTCGGCGCCCCGTTCCTGACGTTTTACTACCTTGGAGCGCTGAGCATCGGGTATTTTCTGGGATACCTGCTGCTGCTGTCCGGCAGGGAGGAGGCCCGGCGGTGGCGCAAACCGTCCGAGTTGGCCAAGGCGCTGAATCGGGGGCTACACATCGGGCTCCAGATCGCGGCGGCCGGGGTCATCGTCGTACTGGCCTGGCGGAATCTGGAGCCGGTGTTTGATCACAATAAGAACCGCATTACCCATTCCTATACAAAATGGCTCGCCTCGAATCTCCCCGACGGCAAAGTGATTCTGTTCACCGACAATGACATGACCCCGCAAAGCGAACTCCTGCGGGCGGAACTGGCCAGGTCCGGTGCCGGCAACAAAATGTTGCTGGTGGAGACGCACCAGTTGGCCTCCCCCGAATACCAGATGCGCTTGGCCAAGCGCGACACCGCTTGGCCGGAATTGACTGACGAGGTGGCCAGTTCCAAGCACGTGGATGTATTCCTGATCCTCGACCGGTTACAGGCGATCAGCGCCGACACCCCGATCTACTACCTTCATCCCAGCTTTGGCTACTTTCTTGAACAGTTCTACCTCAATCCAGAGAGAGGAATCTTCCGGTTGATGCCGTACCCCAACGAAACCGACTCGCTGGATAAACCATCCCTGACCGGCGAGCAGATCGCGACAGATGAGACCCTTGCTGATGACATCCTAGAGCGCTTCGCAACGATCGCCGGGCAAAGCGAGTCCCTTTTGAAAAACAAGTTTCTCGACTCACTTGTCATCATGGGTTGGCTCTCCCGAAACCTTAACCACCGGGGAGTCGATCTCGCCCGGAACAAAAAGCCGAAGGCGCCGAAGGCCGCAGAAAAGCTTTTCCTCGCCGCCTGCAAACTTTACGAGGGCAGTCGGAATGGCAACGTGATCGCCCAAGCCAACCTGCGCCAGCTAAATCCCAAGTCCGACTACGCGTTTCACGAGGATCTGGATCAGCTGATTGAGGGGAAGTTGACCGACAGTGAAATCGACTACACCCTGAAAACATTCGGTCCCATCGATGAGCCGGACGCCTGTTTACAGCTTGGCCTGGACTTCGCGGAAAAGACGGAAATACGACAAGCCTTCCATGAATTGACGCGCGCCGCAGAACTCTCGACCACCAGGCCGGATCCGGTCTTTTTCATCGCGGAAATGTTTGTCTCCTACGGACTGTCCGAGAAGGCGAAACTGTTCATCGAACGCCTCGAAGCGATGAACAAGGCAAACCCATTCATCCCCGGCCAGCAAATCAGGCTGATCCGCCTCCAAGCCGGCCTAATGCTGGCCCGTTCCGGCGCCGCCGAGACTGAGAAGTTCCTGATCGACCAGTTGAAACCGCACATGGACACCGTCTCCGGCCTCAACACCCTGCTGGAATTCCACCTCGATCACGATCAGAACACGAAGGCGCTGGCACTGCTCGACGACTGGCTCAAGGCGAATCCTGACGACTTGGACAGGCTGAAGGTCAAGGGCAACCTGCTGACATGGCTGAAGCGGCACGACGACGCGATCGCACTTTTCCAATCCGCCCTTTCGAAGTCCAACTCACAGGAAAAGTCCAACTTGAACTCGTTGATCGCAGCGGCCTACACCGAAAAGGGCGATTACGACCTGGCGCTTAAAAACATTGATGACGCCATCGACCGAACCAGCAAGCAGGGTTTCAAGTTCCAGAAAGCAGTCATCTACCAGCGAATGGACAGGCACGAGGACGCCATCTCGCTTTTGTCTGAACTTCTGGAAAACGGAGCCTACAACCGCGAAGTCCTGGCTCATCGCGCCACCTCTTACATGGCAACAAATCAACACGACAACGCCAGGGAAGATTACGAAAAACTTCGTGAGTTTCACCCCGATGCCATCGGTATTTATTTGAACCTCGCCGAGATTGCCGAGGCGAAAAGCCAATCGGCCGAGGCACTCAAGAATTACGAGCTGTACCTGAAATACGCCGACCCCGAGTCCGCCCCAGCGGAGGATCTGCAGCGCGTGCAAACCCGCGTCAAGCAACTGCAGGGCGGCACGCCTTGACGCCCATGCGCGTGGCGCATGTCATCACCCGCCTAATCGTCGGCGGCGCGCAGGAAAATACTGTTGCCACCGTTCTTGGTCTGCGCGAAAAACCGGGTGTCGATGTCCGGCTTTACTGCGGTCCCACCACCGGCCCGGAAGGCTCCCTCGAGCCGTTCGTCGAAACCATC
>CAYWMH010000033.1:0-2097 GCA_964459315.1 uncultured Verrucomicrobiota bacterium | reverse complement strand
TCGACGGCCTGTTCCACCCCATCCCCCATCTCATTCGGCCCATCCGGCCGTGGAGCGATTGGCGCGCCTGCCGACAACTCCAGCGGGCGTTCGAGTCGTTCCAGCCGGACGTCGTGCACACGCACAGCGGCAAGGCCGGCATCGTCGGGCGGCTTGCAGCCAAGCGCGCCGAGGTGCCGAAAATCGTTCATTCGATTCATGGCCCGTCGTTTGGCCCGTTTCAGGGCCGCTTAGCCAACGCCCTGTTTTGCGGTGCCGAGCGATTCGCCGGGCGTCGTACTGACCACTTCGTCACGGTCGCCGACGCGATGCGCGACCAGTACATCGCCGCCGGAATCGGCCTTGCGGACGACTACACCCGCATTCCCAGCGGCTTCGATCTCGAACCGTTTTTACGGGCGGAAAACTCGGTGGCCAAGCGGGCTTCGCTTGGCCTCTCGCCGGGCGACTTTGTCGTCGGCAAGATCGCCCGGCTGTTCGAGTTGAAGGGGCACGACGACCTGTTCGCCATCGCCTCGCGCCTGGCCAAGCGGATCCCCAACATCCGCTTCCTGCTCGTCGGCGGTGGCGTGTTGCGGGAACGATTCGAGCACTTGGCCAAGCGGATCGGCTGCGAGCGAAATTTCATTTTGACCGGCCTCGTGCCGCCTGCCGAGATCCCGTCGCTCGTCGGCGTGATGGACGCGCTTGTGCATCTCTCCCGCCGCGAGGGCCTGCCGCGCGCCCTGCCTCAGGCCATGGCCGCCGGCAAACCGGTCGTCGCCTACGACTGCGACGGCGCCAGCGAAGTCTGTCTCGACGGCAACACCGGCCATCTCATCGAGCCGGGCGACTTGGCCAAGCTGGAGACTTGCCTGGCCAGGCTGGCGGAAGACCCCGCGCACCGATCCACGCTTGGCCAAGCCGGCCGGGCGCTCGTGAAGGAGGAATTCACCGTCGAGCAACTCGTCGATCGGCAATACGCGCTGTACCAACGGCTGCTGGCCTAGGCGAGAATGGAGCTGACGTGACGGGCGTCGCGCTTGGCCGGGCCAAGACGGCCTTTGGCGCCCATGGCCCCGAGCATGGTGTTGTAAACATCGAGGCCCTCGGCCCCGACGTCCATGATGCCGGACTTGAACCGGCCGTTGGCCCCGGTGATCGCGTGGAACACGCCGGACAACTCGCGCTTGGAGTCGTTGTGCCGGCCGTCGCCCGACTCGGTCGAGATGGTGATCATCGAGTTCTCGAGAATCGACCGGCCGTTGCCCTCCTTCTGCCCATCGAGTTTTTTCAGGAAATAGGCCACCTCTCGCAGCTTCATGTGGGCGTGGGCCCGGAGCGCGTTGTTCTTTTTCTTCTCGTTGAACTTGTGCCACCACTCATGGCTGCAGCCCTTGTCGGCAGTGGCGTTATGCTGCGCGGCGTCGTCGAACTGAAACACCTCCCGCCCATCGTATTCGTAGTCGCCGGTCAGCCGGATACGCTCGCCGGCGGCGAGGAACGTCAGCGAGCCGAACCGCACGCGATCCATCTGGATGGCCAGCGCGTAGAGGTCGGCCATCAGGCGCCATTCGGTGGTGAGTTCGTCGAGTGTGATGTCGATGCCCATGCCGCCCGGGTCGGCCGGGCCGCCGTGGGCGACCCTGGAGCGCGGCGGCGGCACCGGCGCGCCGCGGAGTTTCTTTTTCATCTCAAACGCGCGCTGCTCGAACTCGCGAATGCGCTCTAAATGCTCGGTGATGCGCGCCTTGGAGGCCGTCCCCAGCGGGGAATTAGCACCTGTGTAAAACCGGTATTGATCCACGACCGTGTCGAGCACGCTGCGCTTGAGCCGCTCCTTGCGGGCGTCACCGCCGACATCGACCGCGACCGCTCCGAACACGCGGTCGAACAGGTCGCGAGGCCGCTCCTGCATCGTCCCTGCGACCGTGCCGTCGGCGTTGTAGCTGTGCACGTAGCGGCCGACGCGGCTGCGCCGAAAATACGTCCCGCCGATGAGTGTCGGCACCATCCCGGCCGGCATGCCGTTGGGGTAAAATGTTTTGCGAACAACCTGGTCAATGGAGGGGCCGCCGGCCTTGGCCTCGCCCCCGGCCGGCATGGCGGTGAACGAGC
>CAYWMH010000032.1:7812-14045 GCA_964459315.1 uncultured Verrucomicrobiota bacterium | reverse complement strand
TAAGGAACGCATGGCGGCATTGAGGAAGCGAATCAGCCAGAGCCAATCCCGAAGTCGCAACAGTCGAGCCAACAGTGATAATGATCGTTCAAGCCGCGGCGGCGACTACCGCGCCCGCTTGATGAAGGAGTACGACAAGAACGGCGACGGCAAACTGGACGAGGCCGAGCGCGAGGCCGCCCGCAAGGCACTCTCTTCGCGGCGCAATCGCGGAGGCTCCGAGCGGGGCGAGCGCGGTCGGGGGCGCAACAGCGACCGTGCCACCGAACGCCGGAGACGAGGCGGAAACGGCGAAGCCACCGAGCGTCGTCGTGGCGGCGACCGCCGCAAAAAGAATTAAGTCGTTCGTTTGCGGCACGGATTCAACCAAGGCGCCGGTTTGCCGGCGTCTTTTTTCTTTTCCGCGCGGCTTGGCCAAGTGAAACTTTTCCCTTTGCGGATTCGTACTGAAATACTTATGCGGCGTTCCATAGTCAAATTGGCGATCTCGTTGGCTGTCGTGTTGGGGTCGCTTGGACAGATGCAGGCCCGGGTGATCATCAGCGAGTTCCTCGCGGTCAACGACAAGGGCCTGAAGGACGAAAACGGGGAACGGTCGGACTGGATCGAGATCCACAACGCCGGCCAAGCCACGGTCGACCTCACCGGCTGGACGCTCACCGATGACGCCGCCGACTTGGCCAAGTGGGCATTCCCCGCCGTCAAGATCGAGTCCGGCGGCTATCTGCTTGTGTTTGCATCCGGCGCGAACCAGGCCCGCCCGGATCGGGAACTCCACACCAACTTCAAACTGGGCGGCGGCGGCGAATACCTTGGTCTCGTGAAGCCGGACGGCCGGACGGTGGCGCATCATTTCGTGATGAAATACCCCCGGCAACGGGACGACATCTCTTACGGCATCCCGGCGGACTGGCAGCCGGACGTCGCCTTGGCGGCCTCGGTGATCGGCGGCCCGGTGTTTTTTCTGCGCCCGACGCCCGGCGCGCCCAACGGGGCGACGCTGGCCGGTCGGGTGGCCAAGCTCGTCTTCAGTCGGCCGCACGGTTTTTACGACGAACCGTTTGAGTTGAGCATCACCTCCGCGACACCGGGCGTTGTGGTGCGCTACACGACGGACGGCTCGGTGCCAACCGCCGACAGTGGCCAGTCGCTCGATGGCGCGTTGCGCTTGGCCAAGACCACGGTGATCCGCGCGGCGGCGTTCAAGCCGGGCCACAAGCCGACCAAGGTGGTCACGCAGACGTACCTTTTCCTCAAGGACGTGGTTCGACAGTCGCCCGACGGCCTGCCGCCGGCGGGGTTCCATTACGAGTGGGGGCCGAACCGCGTCGACTACGGGATGGACCAGCGCGTGGTCAACGACGAGCGGTATCGCGACCAAATTTTCGATGGCTTGAGGTTGATCCCAAGCTACTCGCTGGTGATGAACCTGGACGACCTGTTCGGCGAGGAGCACGGCATCTACGCCAACGCCAAGGAGGACGGCCGCGCCTGGGAACGGCACTGTTCGCTGGAGTTGATCCCCGATGGCGAAAGCGACGGGTTCCAGGCCAACTGCGGCGTCCGCATTCGTGGGGGGTTCAGCCGCATGACGAGCAACGCCAAGCACGCCTTTCGGTTTTTCTTCCGCAGCGAGTACGGCCCGGCCAAGTTGAATTACCCTGTATTCGGCAAGGCCGCCGCGCGGGAGTTCGACAACATCGATCTGCGCACTTTCAGCAACTACTCGTGGAGTCTGAGCCACGATCCGCGCTGCACCTTCATG
Organism: uncultured Verrucomicrobiota bacterium; assembly: GCA_964459315.1. Classification (GTDB taxonomy): domain Bacteria; phylum Verrucomicrobiota; class Verrucomicrobiia; order Limisphaerales; family UBA1096; genus UBA1096. The sequence continues at coordinate 12,280 of CAYWMH010000032.1, read as the reverse complement.
CGAGATCAGTTCAACCGTGACCTGCAGTTGGCCATGGGGCAGTCCACCGCCCGGGGGTATTTTTGCCACCTCTACATCAATGGCCAATACTGGGGGCTATTCAACACCTGCGAACGTCCGGAGGCCTCATTTGGCGAATCGTATTTCAAGGGCAAGGCAGACGATTTTGACGTAATCAAGATTGGGCGCGGTCGGGGCAAGGGGGAGGGGAACACCCAGTACGGGTTGTTCGCTACGGACGGCAACCTTGATGCGTGGTAAGGGCTGGGGCTTGCTTGCAAGGACGGGGTGGGTGGGAGTGCGGCATACCAGAAACTTTTGGGCAACGATCCCGACGGCACACGCAACCCAGATCACGAGGTGCTGCTCGATCCCGACAACCTAATCGACTACATGCTCGTGATCTTTTACGGCGGCAATCTTGATGCACCGATCACCTCGTTCGGCGCGAATCGTTCTGCGAATAACTGGTATGGCATCCGAAACCGCAACGGTGACGAGGGGTTTCGCTACTACATCTGGGACGCCGAGCATACGTTTCTGGAAGTTGCCCAGGATCGTACCGGCCCTTACACGGCCGGCGATGAGTATGCACGCAGCGCCCCCCACAGGATCTGGCAGCAATGCCTCCACAACGCGGAGTTCCGAATGCGGGTGGCCGATCGCGTCCACAAACATTTCAACCATGGCGGCACGTTGACCCCCGGCTCGGTGGCCCGGCTGCTGAATAGGCGGGTCGAGAGCCTGCGCTTGGCCGTCATTGGTGAGTCGGCCCGGTGGGGTAATCCACATAGCAGCAACTGGGCGCCTCCTTCGCGGGATGGCGGGGACAAACGGCCTCGCACGCTCGATGACGACTGGGAGCCGGAGGTGGATCGTTGGCTCAGCGAATACATCCCGGCTCGGTCGCGGATTGTGGTCGACCAACTCTGGAAGCACGGCCTGATTCCCGATCTCGAGCCGGCACGCTTGGCCAAGCGCGGTGGGGTGGTCGACCCCGGCTTTGAACTGGAGATGACAGTGGCCAAGGGAGAGCTGTATTACACACTGGACGGCTCCGACCCGCGCCTGGTCGGTGGGAAAATTTCACCTGCGGCACAAAAATACAGCCGCCCTGTGCGCATTACCCGAAACTGCATGATGAAAGTGCGCGTGCTGTTTAAAGATGAATGGAGTGCGATCGATGAGCTGCCATTCGAGGTGAAGGAGAAACAAGTTGCCAGGAATTTGAAACCATGAAATCAACCGGATACATCATCGCCATTATTGCCGTCCTGCTAATGGTCGTCGCGCCCATTGCAAAGGCGTCCGAGCCGTCCGCCGTGTATAAGGCTCTGTTGGTCAAGTACGACGCCAACAAGGATGGCCGGCTTGATACCGCCGAGCGGGAAATCATTCGCACCGACCGTCTCAGGCCCCAGTCTCGCGAGCGTTCGCCCCGCCGCCAGTTCCGCTACCCCGACGAGGTCGTTGCCAGGTTCGATAGGAATGATGACAACGAACTTGAGGGGGAGGAGTTTGAGGCCGCACGTCAATGGGTCGACAAGCGATTCAAGGAGATCAACGCCGAATACGATGCTGACAAGGATGGTCGCCTGAATACCGCCGAGCGGGCCGCGTTATCAAAGCAGATTGAGGGCGGCAAGTTTAAGGACATTGGCTGGTTGACACGATACCTAGTGCGCTCGCCGAGGAGCAGCCGAGGTGATCGAAACCGGGATATGCGTGGAGGGGAGTCCGGCCAGTCGCGCGGGGGAATCCTGCGCCGTAGTGACAAGGATGGCGACGGTCGGTTGAGTGAGGGGGAACTGACCGCCGCTCGTGCGGCGTTGAAACAATTCGAGGCTGAACTCGAGCGTGAGAGGCGCACCGGCATCCGCCGTGTTCCAAGCCGGGAACGCCGATAGGCGTGAGCCCAAGAAATCCGAATCCGACTTAGTCTAGTTCCTTGATCCGGATCTTGCGCCAGCGCACCTCGTAAGGGCCGGTGCCCCTGCGGATGCCGTGGACCTGCAGCCCGATGAACCCCTTCGGGTGACTCTTCAGCTTGGCCTCATCAGTCAGGTCGGAGACCAACTGGTCGTTGACCCAGACCTTGATGTTCGCCCCCTTGGCCATGACTCGATAACGATTCCATTTACCGTCCTTAAAATGCTTGTGCGGTTTGCGCTTGGCCGCCGGGGTCATCCAGCCGCCGGCCGCCTCGCCGTAAAGGTAGCCGGCCTCGGCTCCGTTCTTGCCGCTGGCCTCGATCTCCACCTGCGGGCCGTTCACACGCCCCCTCGGGCCGTCCTTGGTTTGCGAGCGGATCTGCACGCCGGAGTTGAGCTGGTCATCCACCTTGACTTCGAACATGAGGTCAAAATTGGTGTACTCCTTGTCGGTGCAGAGGAATGAATTCGGGCTGCCTTCAGTTGTTTTGCCAACAACGGTCTTTTTCTCGATCCGATAAGTGGCTGTGCCGTTGCGCTGCGTCCAGCCATCAAGCGTCTTGCCGTCGAAGATGGCCTTGTATTTTTTGTCTGCGGCGACAAGAGACGCGCTGAAAGCGACGGAGAGGATTACGGAAAAAGTGAGCTTGTTCACGGGGAAACCTTCCAACACCAGCCAAGCCGCGTCAACGAATAAAGTCGGACGACGAAATGGGAATGCCCGGGGCCAACCCGGGTCGGCGTCAACTCCAGATGAGCAGAATGACGATCAAGGGAATAGGCCAAAGGACCAGCATCAGCGTCGATGTGGCGGTGGTGAACCATGGTCTTTTTTGATCCGGTTCCGTGAAAAGAAAAAACGGTTTTTTAGTTGGTTTGGACATGTCTTGTGCCAGTCATCACGACCAAGCGGCCGGGATGGTATTGCCTCCGACCCGGTTTTCAATAAAAAAGAAATCCAACTTAAAACGGGGCCGATGGGTGCGCTATGGATTGAGCAGTTCGACGTTGCCGGAGTGGATCCAACCTTTTTGGCCGAGGCCGGTCTCGATCTCGAGGAATCCGCCCTTGCGGTCGTGCACGCGCAGTTCCGTCCCGTCCGGTGCCTTGAACGATTCCGGCGATTCCTCCAGCGGCCCGTTGCGGACGACTGCCATCGGTGTGATCACGAAGGCGCGCCGGTCGAGAAAATGATCCGCCGCCGCCAGCGCCAGCAGGGACGCTCCGGCCACCGCGCCCACCGCCGGGAGACGAATCCAGAGCGGCCTGGTCGCGAACAGGTCTGGCTTGAGTTGTTTTGTTGTCAGAAGCAGCAGCCACAGTGTGACCGCCGCTGAGGCGATGGTGGTCCATTCGCCAATCGAGAGGCGGCGCAGCCAGCGCTGGCGCATGGTGAGCTGAGGCGGTTGGGTGTTGGCCTGCTCTCGTGCGAAGCGCAGGTTGGCCGCAGTCTCCGGGTTGCGCGGGTCAAGTCGCAGCGACCTGTGGTAGGCGGCCATCGCCCAGCCCAGTTGGCCTGACTTGAAGTGGGCGTTCCCGAGGTTGAACAGCAGGTTCGCGGAGACGCCGTTCGTGGTGGCGGAGCGGTACAGCCCGGCGGCCTCGGCGAACTGCCCGGTCGCGTACAGGCGGTTGGCCTTCTCAAACTGTGTCTCGCTGGCCAAGCCGGAACCGCCAAACAAATGAATTCCGGCAAGCAGGCCAAGCTGGAGTCGGAGTCGGATCATTTTAGGGCGCGGATCAGTTTTTTTAGCAGGTCGAGATGGGCCTTGAGTTCGCCGGTGGTTTGCGAGCCGGCGTAGCTGGCCTGGTCGCTCGCGGTAAACAGCCGCCGGATTTCGTCCCGGAGTGCCTCGCTGATCTGCCGGTGCGCGGCGGGGCTGTGGACGATGTCGCCGGTGATGCCCTCGGCCGGGATGTCGAGCCGCAGCCCGATCTGTTCGCGCAGCACCTCTGCCAGTTCGGTGTGAAATCGGCCGGCCTCGCCGCCCTCGGCCAGAGTCTCGAGCTTGGCCAAGCTGGTGCGCGTCCGCCCGGCCACCTGCCGCTCGCGGCGCAGCCTGGGGTTGCTGGCCAGCGCGTTGGCCTGTCGACGCCAAGCGAGCGCGCCCAGCCAGAGCAGCAGGGGGATCGATTGCAGCAGCCAGTAGCTTGGCCGGGCGAGGAGAGGGGTGGCTTGGCCAAGCGGGCCGAGGTGGTGTTTGATGGTCAAGATGTCATTCTGCGGGGGCGGTTCCGGTGTCTCGGTTTCCCCTGTAGTGTTGCCGGCGACTACCGGTGCGACCGGCTGGTCGCCGGGGTGGACCTTGAGCGGGAACGGTCCCTTAGCCAGCACGCGGTACTGGCCGGCGACCGGGTCGAAGTAGGGGAAGTCGATCCGCGGCACCTCGGTGAGGGTGTCGCTCTCCGGGATGACGACCTGCTCAAACGCCCGCGTGCCGAGCAGGCCAAGCGGGTTGTCTTTTTTCGTGGTGACGGACGGCTCGTAGCTCTTGAAGCCGGGCCAGTCGAGCTTGGGCAGGTTGAGCGACTCGATG
>CAYWMH010000032.1:0-7802 GCA_964459315.1 uncultured Verrucomicrobiota bacterium | reverse complement strand
CCCTGGCCGGAGAGTTGTATGTTCACCGTGACCGGATCGCCGACCGTCACCTCCTGCGGCGACGCTTTGGCCTGCATCGTGTATCGGCCGACGGCCCCGTTGAAGCCGGCCGGCCGGCCGGCGCTGGGCAGCGGCTTGACGGTGATCGCCTGCGCCTCCGCCTCGAGGTCGACCGACACCTGCTGGTAGCGGTCAAAAAAACAGTCGAACGGGGCGTTGAAAGGGCTGCGCCGGCTTTGCCGCTTGCGGACGCGCAGCACCATGCTTTGTTTCACCGGCCCAAGCTGCAGTTCGCCAGCCTTGAGCGGCGTGGCGGCGGTCTGGAAGGTGAGCACCTGGTAGATGCGGTTGCCCTTTTGCATTCGCGACTGCTTGTGCTTCGGGAAGGAGGCGACGTTGAAGCCATCGGCGGTCAGCTCCGGCAGCTGGACGTTCACGCCGTCGATGTAATGGAGCTGGATTTCCAGCGGAATGACCTCGCCGACGTACGCCTCGGTCTTGCCGGGGAGCAGCCGGACGAAGGCGTACTGCGACAGGCCGTCGTCATTCTTGGACCGCTGCCCGGCCGGCAGCACGCGCAGCTTAAGAGGCTTGGGTCGGAACAGTCGCGTGTCGAGCCGCACTTGGATCGGGGAGATGGAGTAGTTGCCCTGCTTGAGCGGCGAGACAAGGTAGTTGAGCGTGTACGACGAGGTGCGCTTGCCGTTGGCAAACTGGAATTGTCGGGAGGTGCCGGCGCTGGCGATCCGCAGTCCGGGAATCGACGGCATCACCGGCTGGGACGATGGCGTGAAGTCGGTGCAGACGATAGACAACGTGACACTCTCGCCGACCGAGGTGGTGGCGCGGTCGAGGCTGACGCTGACCTGTTGGCCAAGCGCGTTGGCCGCGAGCATCCAAACAAGACTGAAAACAGCGATCCGGTTCATCTCACCAGTTTTTCGTGATACCCCGCTTGTTCGCCTTGCCCTTTTTGACGGGGCGATAGATCAGCGACCGTTCCTGCTGCTTGAGGTTGTCGAGGAGCTGGCGCACCTGCTCGGGGGTCATTTTGCCTTCAGGCTGTGGCTGGCCGGATTCGGACTGCTCCTGCCCCTGGCTCGGCTGGGGTTGCTCTTTTTCATCGTCACCGGCTGAGCCGCCCTGTTGTTGATCCTCCGGTTTCTCCTGCTCGTCGTCGGATTGTTGTTGCTGTTGTTGCTCCTTTTTCTCCTCGTCGCCCTGTTGTGAATCCTGTTGCTGCTGGTTCTGCTGCTCGTTTTGCTCCTGTTGCTGTTCCTGTTTTTTTTGTTCGTCGGACTTTTGTTGCTGCTGTTCCTGTTGATTCTCGTTCTTGTCCTGCTCCTGTTGGTCGTCGCCTTGCTGTTGTTGCTGCTGTTGTTGTTGGAGTTGCTCGAGGCGTTTTTTGACGATGTCGGTGTTGAATTGGGCGTCCTCGTCTTTCGGGGTGTTGTCGAGTTGCTGGCTCAATTCGAGCGCGCCCTCGTATTTTTTCAGGGCGTCGATCCATTGCTTGGCCTTGTCGTCCGGGTTGTCAGTGGTTTCGCCAAGTCGAAACATCGCATTGCCAAGGTTGTAAAATGCCTGTTGCTGCAGGGAGAGCGGCGCATCGGGAGAGGCGAGGGTCGAGTTGAAATGGTTCTTCGCCTTTTCAAATTCCCCGGCGCGATATGCGGCGGCCCCGGCGTTGTAATGCAGCCGGGCGTCCTCGGGCTGCTCTTTCAGCAACTTTTCGTAAAGACGCAGCGCTGTCCTGAAATCGTCCCGCTCCATCGCCCGCCGGGCATCGGCCGGTGAGGCCAGGGCAGTCGGCGCGAGGAGAAACAGGCCAAGCGCGGCCAGGGCGGCGGCTCCGGTTTTGCTGGATGGGCGGCGGCCCTCGCCGAGCAGCATCTCGCCGAGCAGCAGCAGGATGGCCAGGCCAAGCGGCCATTGGAATCGCTCGAAGAAGCGCTTGGTCATCTGGTTTTCTATCCGGTTTGGCGTCAGGCCGGCCAAGCCGGCCTCGTACAGCCGCTCCATCGTGTCGGCTCCCTGCATCGGAAGGTAGAACGCCCCGGTGCCGGTGGCTAGGTCGCGCAGGAGCGGCTCGTTCAGGCGCGACTTGACGACGTTGCCGCTCTCGTCCTTGAGGAACTCGAGTTGACCGGTCTTCGGGTCGGGCAACTGGATCAGCTCCCCCTTCGGCGAGCCAAGGCCGATGGTGAATATCTTCATGCCGATCTCGTTCGCTTTTTGGGCGGCATCGGTTACGCCGGCCTCGTGGTCTTCACCGTCGGTCATCAGTACAAGCACCTTGTGGTTGTCCTCCTCCTTTTCGAGCGTCCGCAGCGCCTCGTTGACCGCCTCGCCGATGGCGGTGCCGCCCTGCGGGATGATGTCGGTGGAGAGCGAGTTGACGCTTTGCACGAAGGCGTTGCGGTCGACCGTCAGTGGGCATTGCAGGAACGCCGTGCCGGAGAAGGCGATCAAGCCAAGCCGGTCGCGCTTGGCCAAGCGCATCAGGTCGAACACGGCCAGCTTGGCCCGCTCGAGCCGGTTCGGGCTTTGGTCGGTGGCCAGCATACTACGCGAAGTGTCCACGGCGACGAGAATGTCGAGGCTGCGCGTCTCGGTCTTTTGCAACTCATAGCCACTCTTGGGCCGGGCCAGCGCGACGAACAGCAGCAGCACGACCCCGACCAGCAGGCCGAGCTTGGCCTTGCGCCGGGCCGTGGAGAGGCCAAGCGTGAGCTGTTCCACGAGGTTCGCGTGGATGAAGCGGGCCACGCGCTCGCGCCGCCGCCGCCACGCCCAGCCGAGGAAGAGGCACAGCAGCGGCACGACGAGTGCCGTCAGCCATAAAATCTGGGAATGTTCAAAATGCACGGGGCTGCGTTCCAAAAACGCGCGGGAACCTTACCCACGCCGCCGGCTCTCGGCCACGCGAAAATGCATCCTCCCGGCCGCGGCCCGCTGTGTGCAACCGACTGCGATTGCGTCGGTTCCGTTGAAATCCGCCGTCCTTTGTCTTGCAGTTGGCCGCCGGGACGGCTTTTCTTCCTGCCGCCGCTTTTCGCGGCCGGACGATGAAGACCAGCTCGGAGATCAGACAATCCTTCCTCGATTTTTTTCAGGACAAACAGCACACCATCGTGCCGTCGGCTAGCCTCATGCCGGACGCGCCCAACCTGCTGTTTACCAACGCCGGCATGAACCAGTTCGTGCCGATCTTCCTCGGCGAGCTGACCTGCCCGTACACTCCCGGACGCGCCGCCGACACGCAGAAGTGCATCCGCGCCGGCGGCAAGCATAACGACCTCGAGGACGTCGGGATGGACACCTACCATCACACCTTCTTCGAGATGCTCGGCAACTGGTCGTTCGGCGACTACTTCAAAAAGGAGGCGATCGAGTGGGCCTGGGAGCTGCTCACCGGCATCTGGGGGTTCCCGAAGGAACGGCTCTACGCCACCGTCTACCAGCCGGGCGAGGGCGACCCGGGCGAATTCGACCAGGAGGTGCACGACTGCTGGGCGGCCATCTTCACCGCCGCGGGGCTGGATCCCGCCGTGCACATCGTCAACGGCGACAAGAAGGACAATTTCTGGATGATGGGTGACACCGGCCCGTGCGGCCCGTGCAGCGAACTGCACATCGACCTCACGCCGGACGGCGACACCAAAGGCAGCCTTGTCAACGCCGACAGCGGTCAATGCATCGAGATTTGGAACCTCGTTTTCATCCAGTACAACGCCAATCCGGATGGCACGTTCGCGCCGCTCGCCGCGCGGCACGTCGACACCGGGATGGGCTTCGAGCGGGTCGCCGCCGTCATGCAGTCGACCAACGGGTTCATCGACTTCAGCCGGACGGTCTCCAACTACGACACCGATGTGTTTCGTCCGCTCTTTGCCGAGTTGGAGAAATTAAGCGGCAAACAGTACACCTCCACGCTGCCGGCCGCCGAGCCGGCCGAGCAGGAACAGGTCGACGTGGCGTTCCGCGTCATCGGCGATCACATCCGTACGCTGAGCTTCTCGATCGCCGATGGCATTCTGCCTGGCAACACCGATCGCAACTACGTCCTGCGCCGCATCCTGCGTCGGGCAGTGCGTTACGGCCGTACGCTTGGATTCCAGGAGCCGTTTTTTTACAAGCTCGTTGATGTGCTGGTGGAGTCGGTGGGCGGTGTTTTTCCCGAGTTGAAAAAGCGTCGCGACATCGTCCGGCAAACGATCCAAACCGAGGAGGAGTCGTTCAACAAGACCCTCGACCGCGGCATCGACCTCTTCCGCGAAGAAGCCGCGAGGCTGGGGGATGAAAAAGAACTGACCGGCGCGTTTGCGTTCAAGCTTTATGACACGTATGGCTTTCCGCTGGACTTGACGGAGTTGATGGCTCGTGAGGGTGGCTTGACGGTGGACACCGCCGGGTTTGATGCGTTGATGGAGCAGCAGCGCGACCGTGCACGGGCCGCGCAGAAGAAGGAGGTCATCAGCGTATCGAGCCTCTCCTCCGATGCCGCGACGGTGTTTGTCGGGTTTGAGCAACTCACCGCCACCGCCACCGTGACGGAGGTCGTTGAGGAGAAGAAACGCACCGGCGTCGTGCTGGATCGCTCGCCGTTTTATGCCGAGATGGGCGGGCAGGTCGGCGACACCGGCACGCTGTCGTTCGGCGGTAAAACCTGGACGGTCAGCGACACGCAGAAGGCCGGCGAGGCGTTCATTCATTTCATAAAGGGCGATGCCGCGCCGGAGTCGGGCAGCGAGGTCGAGGTGACGGTGGACACCGCGCGCCGGGTCGCGATCCAGCGGCATCACACGGTCACTCATCTGTTTCACTGGGCGCTGCACGAGGTCACCAGCCCGGGCGCCTCGCAAAAGGGCTCGTACGTCGGCCCGGAGAAGTTGACGTTTGATTTCAACAGTCAGGCGTTGACGACGCAGCAGTTGGCCGACATCGAGCGGCTCGTTAATGAGCGCATCGTCGACAACGCCACCGTGAGCTGGACCGAGGCGCCGTACAGCGAGGTCAGCGGCAACGAGCGCATCCTGCAGTTTTTTGGCGACAAATACGGCGACACGGTACGCGTGGTTCAGATCGGCGGTGGGGCCGATGCGCTGGACGGCTACTCGATGGAACTGTGCGGCGGCACGCATACGCGAGCCACGGGGGAGGTTGGGTTGTTCCGAATCAATGCCGAGTCGGCAATCGCCGCCGGCGTGCGGCGGGTGGAGGCCGTGGCCGGTCTCGTGGCCGCGGAACAGGCCCGGGCCGATGCTGGGCGTATCGCTGCCTTGGCCGAGACGCTCAACTCGCCGGTGCGTGAGATTGAAAAAAAGGTCGAGGCTGCGCTTGGCCAAGCCAAGAAGCTCGAGAAGCAGTTGAAAGCGCTTCGGCAAAGCCAGGCGGCTGGGACGGCCCGGGAGCTGTTGGCCGAGGCGGAGACGATCGGCGGCGTGCCGGTGGTTACCGCGAACCTTGGCCAAGCGGACGACGACTACGCTCAGGCCGTGGCCGAAGCGATGAAGGGCGAGCTCGACGGCGTCGTCGTGCTGGGCGCGGTTGATGCCGGGCGGGTGGTGCTGTTGGCCAATGTCGCCGACTCGCAGACGGAGCGTGTGCAGGCCGGGAAGATCATCCAGGCCATCGCCCCGGTCGTCGGCGGCAAGGGGGGTGGCAAGCCAACGCAGGCGCGTGGCGGCGGCAGGGATGCCTCGAAACTGGACGAGGCCTTGGCCAAGGTGGCCGGGATGATGGCGGCGGACTGAGTTTTGCGGGATGGCGCTCTCTCTGTCATTGACGCGGCCAAGCGCTTGGCCTGAAACTTGGCCAAGCGGACGGGAGATTTTCGGCATTGTTTGATTCGTGAAGAGAGGAGCATTTTCCATTCGAGACTCGCTGTTGGCATTTGTCGTCGTGGCGGCTCAGGGCCAAGCAGTCGCGCAATCGATTTCGTCGGTGGCCATCGACTTCCAGATCCTCACCGAGGTGCGGCCGGTGGCGCATCAGCCGGGCACGCTGCTTTTCGAGAGCGACCCGTTCTCCCTTCAAAACAAATACAACACGGTCACCATCCACGGGCTTGGCCTGGATTTGCCGCAGAACACCTCGGAGGTCACCTGGTCGGTCGAGTTTCTGAACCTCGGCGTCGGCCGGGCCGGCCTGCTGCTGTACGACCCGCCGACCGTTGGCGACAGCCACGACGACTTTTGGGAGAAGGTCGACGGGGAGTGGGAGTTGAAGTCAACCGAGGACGGCTCGAACTTCGCCGCCCGCCTGGCCGGCGTGCCGCTGGGCAAGGCGGATCAAAAGGTTGTTTACGAGAACGCCAAGAAATCCCTCGGCAAGGTGTACCTCACTTCAAAGGAGGTCGGCGACACGGTGATCCTCGACGGCGACAACAGCGAGTTGACCGCCATCCAGTTCGAGTATTACGCCGCCCTGTCGCCGTTCGGCGATATTCCCAAGGGGAAGGTGCGCCTTTACCTAAACGACGGAGAGAGCCATGCCTCGGCGGAGGTGCCGGTTGATCCCCGCGGCGAGTTGACCCTGCCGCCCGGCAGCTCGGTGGTGTTTGACAACCCGCGCGGCGTCAAGGGCGACATGCAGATCACGGCCTTCGAGATTGGCGATGAGATTTCCCTCTACGACAGCCGGAGGATGATCAACCAGATTCAGTTCGAGTATTATGCCGCGCTGAACCCGTTCGAGTCCGGCCAGAAGGGCTTGCTCCGTTTTTACGCCAACAATGGGGCCGCGACAGGGGAGGGCGGCGCGAAAAAACCGGGCGATCTGCTGTTCGAGAGCGATCCGTTTTCGCTGCGGGCCGGGTACAACATGGTCACGGTCAGCGACCTCCGCGTGCGCGTCCCGGAGGGGGTCGCATCGGTGACGTGGACGTTCAGTTTCACCGGCCTGACCAACATCGGGAAGGTGGGGTTGCTCCGGCACGACAAGCCGACCAAGGGGGACAGCGCCAACACCTATTGGCTCAACACCGGGACGAGTGCCAAGCCGGAGTGGCAGTTGCAGTCTCCTGCCGACGGGCGCGGCAATTTTTCGGCCCGCATCGTCGCGCAGATTCCGCCGCCCGTCAGCCTGGCGATTGGCAGCGAGGTCTATGAGTTGGGCGCGCCGATCGAGGTCACCTTCAGCAACGGCCCCGGCAATTCGAAGGACTGGATCGGAATCTACCCGCCGGATGCGATTCCTGGCACCGCCGCCGCGTCGGCGTGGGCCTACGTGAATGGCTTGAAGACACCGGGGAAGGGGCGGAGTGATGGCACGTTGCCGTTCGACGACAATCTGGCGCCTGGCAATTATGTCGCGCGGCTGTTTGAGAACGACGGCTTCGAGCAACTGGTCAGCGTGGCGTTCACCATCGCGGAACCGCCCGGGCTCACCATGGGCAGCGAGACACATCTACCGGGGCAGTCGATCACGGTTCGCTTTGCGAATGGACCTGGCAACCCGAAGGATTGGATTGCGGTCTACCGACCGGACATGGACCCGGCCAAAACCCCGAGCCTGCTGTGGGCATTTGTCAATGGCACCCAGATCGCCGGCGAGGGGCTAACAGACGGTTCCGTTACCTTCATGCCCGGGCTGCCACCCGGCGAATATGTCGCACGGTTTCTCGAGAACGACGGCTACACCCAGTTGGTCGAGGTGTCGTTCAGCGTGAGCGACAACACCGCGCCGGTGATCACGCTTAACGGGCCGCCGAGTGTCACGATCGGGATCGGCGAGGCTTACGACGACGCCGGGGCGACGGCGATCGACAATGCGGACGGGAATATCACGCAATCCATCCA
>CAYWMH010000031.1:0-14295 GCA_964459315.1 uncultured Verrucomicrobiota bacterium | reverse complement strand
CGTGCGCGTCGGCGCGGACGAGCGCGTTTTGTCCGGAGCCGGCGGACAGGTCGCCGAACATGTTCGGGTAGTCGCGCAGCAGCCGGTCGCTAATGCCAGACGGTGTGACGGCGCCCTTGGGGTACATGACCGCTTGGTCGTGTTCCTTGTCGATGTTGCCCCACCAGGTCTGTGCGTGGCCGATGAAGTTCACCGCGGGGAATTTCTCAAGTATCTTGTGGAAGCGCTCGATGCCGGTGTTGTAGTTGCCGTGCTCGAAGTGCATCAGCACCGGCACGTCGTATTCCCGCGCCAGCTCGGCGATGCGCTGAATGTGTCTTGAGTCGCACTCGACGCGGAACTTCTGTTCGCCGATGCCAACGGCGCCCTTTTTCAAAAACGACTCGATCGTCGGGATGCACTCGGGGTGGTCGGCGATCTCGTTCGCGAAGTGCACGTAGTTGCGCGGGTTTTTCACGGCAACCCTGCGGACGGACTTGTTCCCACCGCAGTTTGCGGCGAGCCCGTACAGGCGGCCGGCCGGCAGCAGGATGGTCCACCGCGCGCCCAGAGCCTTTTGATGGCCGAGCAGCCGCTCATCGTTTCGGCCGCTGTAGTTGGTGTGCTGATGCAGGTCGATGATCTCCTGCTTGGGTTTGCGGCCAAGCGCCCGGCCGGGCAGGGCGGCGGTTGCAGTTGCCGCGGCGGTGGCGGCCAAAAAGTGACGGCGGGTCAACGGTTTCATGTTCGTGAACTGGCTGTGGCGAGGCTAGTTTTTCCGCTTGGTCAAGGCGACTTTTTTCTTGGCGTTGTGAAAACCGGCCGTGCCGCCTATCCTGCGCAAGCCCTGTGGGGGCCAAGCGATGGATAAACTTCTGCTCATCGATGACGAGGATGATGTACGCTACTCGTTCAAGCGCATTTTCGCCTCGCCCGACCTTGACCTCGAGACCGCTGCCAGCGGCGAGGAGGGGCTCGAGGTCATCAAGCGATTTCAGCCGGACCTAGTGCTGATGGATGTCCGCATGGGCGGCATCAACGGGCTGGAAACATTGCGCCGCATCCGGCAGGACGATGCCAAGCTGCCGGTCATCATGATGACCGCCTTTGGCACGACGCAGACCGCGATCGAGGCGATGAAGCTCGGTGCGTACGACTATCTGCTCAAGCCGTTTGACGTGCCAAAGCTCAAGCAGATTGTCGCCGACGCCCTCAAGGCGGCACGCGACATGAAACAGGTTGTTGCCTGCGAGCCGCTCCTCGAGTCGGAGGATTACGACCTGGGCATCGTCGGCCGCAGTCAGCCGATGCAGGAGGTGTTCAAGATGATCGGCCAACTTGCCGGGTCGGATGCCACGGCGTTGATCACCGGCGAGAGCGGCACCGGCAAGGAACTGGTCGCGCGCGCGATCTACCACAACAGCCAGCGCAACGACAAGCCGTACCTACCGATCAACTGCGCCGCAATCCCGGAGAACCTGCTCGAGAGCGAGTTGTTCGGCCATGAGAAAGGCTCGTTTACCGGGGCGAACTCGCAGCGCATCGGCAAGTTCGAGCAGTGCGACAAGGGGACACTGTTCCTCGACGAGATCGGCGACATGACGCTGGCGACGCAGGCGAAGATTTTGCGCGTGCTGCAGAACGGCACGATCGAGCGCGTCGGCGGCAACAAGCCGATCAAGGTCGACGTACGCATCATCGCCGCAACGAACAAACGACTGGAGGAGGCCGTGGCGGCCAAGGAGTTTCGGGAGGATTTGTTTTACCGGCTCAACGTTGTGCGGGTCAGCCTGCCGCCGCTGCGTGAGCGTCCCGGGGACATCCCGCTGCTCATCGATTATTTTCTCAACACCATCGCCCAGGCCGAGGGCCGCAAGCCGAAATCAATACTTGAAGACGCGCAGGAGCGGCTGGTGGGACACGATTGGCCCGGCAACGTGCGGGAACTGGAGAACGTCATGCGCCGAACCATCGTCATGGCCAAGGGCGACGCCATCCGGGCCGACGACTTGCCATCGGGCATTCGGCCCGGCCGGGCGGCCCCGGCTGGCGCGGGCCAGGCGCTTGGCCAAGCGGAGCCGCCGCCGGCCACCGCCAACGACCTTGGTTCCATCGCGGCGACGCTGTTTCACTGGGCCAAGGAGCAGCCGGACATCGCCGTGCTACCGGCGGTGGAGCGGGAGTTGATCGCCCACGCGCTGCGCGAGACCAACGGCAACCAGGTCCGGGCGGCCAAGCTATTGGGCATCACGCGCGCCACGTTGCGCAAACGCATCGAGAAGTTCGGCATCAAGCAGGCCATCTCGGTGGAGTAGGCGCGGCAAGCCCGCGGCCGTTACTTGGCGAAGAGGTTCCGCTTGCGCTGCCCATACGAGCTCGAGCTGTCATGTCCGCCGGGTCGGGTGAGGCTCCAAAACCGCCATGTCAGCAGGGTCAGCATCGCGAGGTTGATGAGCTGAGACACGCCGTGCCACACGTCAAACTTCCACTTGGCGTTCTGGATGTCTTGCGGCTCGTAGGTTGCCGACTCAATCATTGGTGGCTCGCCTTCGCTCTTCAGCTTGAACTGGTACTCCTGCTGGTGCCAAACGGTGAGCTTGGGTCCGATGAATTTGCCGCCGATCAGTGCGAGGCCAAGCAGCACCCCGACGACCGCAACGGTCCGCCTCGGGAATCCGCCCCCGCCGTACAGCCACTCGAGTAGCAGATGCAAGATTGCCAAGACTCCGCAAAGGAGGTGCAGCGTGAAGTAGCGGCCAAGCATCGCCTGGGCGACGATGCCGTTGTATGGCGGTGGGGTGATTGACTTGACTTCTGGCGAGAAAAACACCGGCCCGGCGAGGAACGAGAAAAACACCGAGCCGCCGACCCACACAGCGGCGTTGAACAGACCCAAGAATCGCAGGACACCCGGCACACCCCACTCTAGCGGGATGGATCGTGCGATGCCAAGGCCAGGATGCTCCCGCTTGGCTGGACGCCCGCTTTTTCCGTTGACTGGATTCTCTCCAAAACCTAGTTTCCACCGCGATGAACTCACGTTTTTTACTGCCGGTTTTCGCGGGACTGTTGGCGCTTGGCCAAGCGGGGTTGATTGCTCAGGACGGGCCGTTTGTCGTCAGGAAGAACGGCGACAACTACCGGGTCGAGATTGATGGCAAGCTGTTCACCGAGTACATCCCCAAGGGGTACAACAAGCCCGTATTGTACCCGGTCATCGGCCCGCACGGCATCGGCATGACGCGCAACTACCCGTTCAAGGAGGGCAAGGGCGAGGCCCGGGATCATGTGCACCATGCGTCGCTATGGTTCACGCATGGTGAGGTCAACGGCATCAGTTTTTGGCACAACGGCAAAAACACCGGCAAGATTCTCCCGGCCGAGCTGGTGCAGGCCAAGGGGGGCCGCCGCGGCTCGATCGTCTCGAAGAACAATTGGGTCGGCCCGGACGGTAAGGTGGTCTGCACCGACCGAACTTCGATCAGTTTTTACAAGGCGTTCGGCGGCACGTTTGTTTCGTACAGCGTGACGATCTTTGCCTCGGAGGGCGACGTGACGTTTGGCGACACGAAGGAGGGCAGCATGGGCATCCGCACGCACCCGAACCTGCGCCTGCGCAACGGCAGCGGTGTCACCACCGCCAACGGCAAGGCGGTGAACAGTGCCGGACACAGTGACAAGGCACTCTGGGGCAAGCGTGCCAAGTGGGTCGACTATTGGGGCAAGGTCGACGACCACACGGTGGGCGTCGCCATGTTTGATCATCCCGAAAACCTTCGCCACCCAACATGGTGGCACGCCCGTGACTACGGCCTGGTTGCTGCCAACCCATTTGGCATCCACAACTTCGAGGGCAAGAAAAAGGGCGTGGGCGACTTCAAGCTCAAGAAGGGCGAGCAGCGGAATTTCCGCTACGGCATATTGTTTCACGAGGGCAACGCCGAGTCTGCCGACATTGCAGGCTCGTACGACAAATGGGTGCAGGCTGTCGCCGAATTGAAGGCCCGCGCCGCGGAACGATCGACCGACGAGTGACTAGGCCGGATGCCGGTTCAGATTTCGTAGTGGTCGGCCTTGCTCATTACCTTGACGCTGACGTCCTCGGCGATGACGAGTGAGTTGGCGGGCACGCTGTGGATGAGGAACACGTTGCCGCCCACCGTGCTGTTCGCGCCGATGACCGTCTCGCCGCCGAGGATGGTCGCCCCCGGGTAGATCGTGACGTTGCCCTCGATGGTCGGATGCCGCTTGGTTCCTCGCAGTTCCTCGACGCGTGCGGTGGACTTCGCCCCGAGGGTGACGCCGTGATAAATCTTCACATGATCCCCGATGCGGGTCGTCTCGCCCACGACTGTCCCGGTGCCGTGGTCGATGAAAAAGTGCGAGCCGATCTCGGCCCCGGGATGGAGGTCGATGCCGGTGCGACTGTGTGCCCATTCGCTCATGATGCGCGGGATCAGCGCCACGCCCAGCCGGTAGAGTTGGTGCGCCATCCGCTGCACCGCGATCGTCTCGACGAACGGATACGCCACGACGATCTCCTCGTGGCTGATGGCGGCGGGGTCGCCGGCGTAGGCGGCCTCGACATCGGTCCGGAGCCGCTCGCGGATGGTGGGAAAGCTGCCGAGGAACTCGGCGGTGAATTCGCGGGCCATTTGCCTCGGCTTGGCCGTCTGGCCGCCGGGCGGCTTGTACTCGATGCTCTTGGTAATCTCATCCTCCAGCCGGCCGCTGACGCTGTCCATCAGCATGGAAATCTCCACCTTCAACTCGGAGGTCTGGACCGGTTTCTCGTCAAAAAAACCGGGCAGCAGCAGTCGCAGCAGTTCGGTCGTGATTGTCGCGATGGCGAACTTGGACGGCAGATTGCCGCCGTCCAGGTGGTTGATGCCGCCCACCTTGGCGTAGGAGGCGATCAGGCCGTTGGTCAACTCTGTGATGCTTGCGCTCACGGCCGGAGTATCGGTCAATCCGCCAAAATGGCAAGGAGCGGTCGACTCCGGCCGGAGCCTGCCGTAAGTTGCGCGCCGCGCCGATGGCCAAGTCGAGTCGAGAACACATTTACGGATTGAACCCCGCCTTTGAGGTGTTGCGGGCGGGGAAGCGCCGTGTCTTTTCGGCACATCTCAACGACGGAATGCGCGACAACGCCCGCGTCAAGAAGCTGCTCGGCGTCCTCGAGCGCCACAAGGTCGAGGTCGAGTGGACGGACAAGGGCCGGCTGATGCAACTCTCCGGCAGCCGCGATCACCAGGGCGTCGTGCTCAAGACGTCGCTCTACCCGTACGCGGTGTTCAACGAGTTGCTCGGCGCGCCGCGTCTGTTGCTGCTCGACAATGTGGAGGATCCCCACAACGTCGGCGCGATCCTCCGCAGCGCCGAGGTGTTCGGCTTCACCTCCGTCTGCCTGCCGAAAAAAGGCGTGCCGGAGGTTTACCCGTCGGTGGTCAAGGTCAGCGCCGGCGCGGCCGAGTTCATGAAAATCTGCCGCGACGACTCCGCCAACGGCTACGCCTGCAAGGCGGCCGAGGCCGGCTATCGCGTCGTGGCGCTGGACGCGGCCGGCCGGTCGGAGTTGGAGGCCGTCGCCGCGGCCAAGCCGGGGAAGCTGCTACTCGTCATCGGCGGCGAGGACCGGTCGGTTGGCCAGTTCATCCTCAACATGGCCGACGACGTGGTGGGCATTGCACAGCGCGGCCGGATCAACTCGCTCAATGCCTCCGTCGCCGCTGGCATTGCCTTGTTTGCGCTTGGCCAAGCGGAGTAGCCCGCGGTCCGCGCTTGGCCAAGTGGGGTTTGTGCCTATAATTCGGCCGTGGTTCATTCTGGAATCGGATACGACGTGCATCGCCTCGCGGAGGGGCGGCCGCTATGGCTTGGCGGCGTGGAGATCGCGCACGACAGGGGGCTCGATGGTCACTCCGATGCCGACGTGCTGATGCACGCGATCTGCGACGCGGTGCTCGGGGCGCTTGGCCACGGCGACATCGGCAGTTTCTTTCCGCCAAGTGACCCGCAGTGGAAGGACGCCCCCAGCCGGATTTTTCTCGAGAAAGCCGCCGAACTGGTGACGGAAGCCGGCGGCCGCATAGTGAACGTGGACGCCACGGTGATCGCGGAGGCGCCAAAGATTCTCCCGCACGTGCCGGCGATGAAGGCGGCGGTTGCGCAGGCGTTGTCCATCCCGCCCAACCGGGTCGGCATCAAGGCGACGACGAACGAGTTGCTCGGCTTCCTCGGGCGCGGGGAGGGGATCGCGGCGATGGCGGTCGCGGGCGTGAATCGGCCGGACTGAGATGGGGGCCAAGGGCGAGATCAACTGGAAACGCCGTGACGAATACGGCGAGCGGCTGGAGTGTTACGCCCGCAACGAGCGCAACGTCTGGAAATTTTTCCGGCGCGAACGGCGGTTCGAACGGTGGGAGGTGTACCCCGAGCCGGCTCTCGAGGATTGGCTGGAACTGCTCGACGGCGTCCGCCGGCGCATCCCGCGCCGCAAGATGGAGCCGGCCGACGAGAACCGACTCGTTCGCACGATCAAGGAAAAGTTCCCTGATCAAAAAGACCGGCTTTGAGCCGCGTCAGGCGTCGATGTCCTCGGGATTCACCTCGAGGCATTCATCGCGGTCTTCCCATGCCACGGCCGGGTAAAACTCAAGCAGCGCCGGGGCCAGCAACGTGCCGCCCTCTGCCAGCAGGCTCTCGGCGGTTTGCGCGGCCAACTCGAGTACCTGTTCGTAATCGGGCGGCAGCTTGATGCCGTCCTCCTCCCAGTGGGCGATGGCGTGCGCCGTGTCGTACTCGGTCGCCCATTTTTCAATGCGCGGTTTCAGCTCCTCCGGCAGGTCGTCGAACGCGATGCAGGTCTCGTTGCAATGCTTGCAGAGCAGGCCGGTGTCGAGCACATCGCGGGAGAACATCGGCAGCAGCGGCGCCCGGCAGCACTCGGCCGCCGTGTAGCCGGCGGGGATGATCGCCATGCCCTTGAGCCAGACTTGCCGGTCGTGCGCCACGCCGGCCGCCAACTCGTACGACAGCATCAACGGGTGGGAAAGCCGCCAAGACTGACCGGAGAATTGGCTCAAAGTCTGGGCCATCCAGCGTGCGAGCGACAAGTCGTCCATCTCCGCGAAAACCTGGGTGTATTGGCTCCATAACAGGTCTCGTGTCGGGGGTTGCTCGTCGGCCATCGGGCGGTGATTGTATGAGTTGGCTTGGCCAAGCGAAAGGGCAAACCGACGGTCGGCTTGGCCAAGCGCGCGCTTGCCGGTACAACTGCCGGAGTGTCCGAGTCGGCGACAGATCCCCTTGGCCAAGCGGTGGCGGCGCTGCCCGGCGTCGGCAGCGGACGCGCCTCGCGCCTGGCCAAGCTGGGCATCCGCACGGTCGCCGACCTGCTGTGGCACGGCCCGCGGCGGTACGAGGATCGCAACCAGCCACACGAGGCCAAGGCCCTGGCCAGGGGCGACACCGGCACGGTCGCGGGGACGATCGTGGCGGCCGGGGTCAAGCGGATGCGGCGCGGCAAAAGCCTGTTCGAGTTCATCCTCGACGACGGCACGGCGCGGGTGCATTGCCGCTGGTGGAACATGCCGTACATGGAGCGGTACTACAAAACCGGCGACTTCGTCCACGTCCACGGCAAACTCAAGGCGGAGAAACCGCGCACGATGGATCATCCCGAGGCCGAGGTCGCCGAGGAGGGCGAGGAGTTCATCCACCTCAAGCGCATCGTCCCGGTGTACCGGCTGACCGACGGCGTCAAGCAACGGTGGCTGCGGGCGGTCCTGTGGCAGGCGGTGGAGCAGTTCGCCGGGCTGGTGCCGGACACGAACACCGGGCTGCTGGCCGGCGACGACAGCCATTGGCTGCCGCTGCCCGAGGCGGTTCGGGCGGTGCACTTCCCTGACGACCTCGGACGAACCGAGTTGGCCCGCGAGCGGCTGGCGCTCGAGGAATTCATCCAATTTCAGCGACAAATCCGCGAGCGGCGCACGACATTTCAGGCCAAGGTCAAGGCGTTGCCGTGCGCCGGGGATAACCGGCTCGTGCAGCCGTTTCTGGATGCGCTTGGCTTCGCCTTCACCGGCGCGCAGCAGCGGGCTTGGGACGACATCGCCGCCGACATGGCCGGCCCGCACCCGATGCGCCGGCTGCTGCAGGGCGACGTCGGCTGCGGCAAGACCGCTGTTGCCGCCTGTGCCGCGCTGCGCGCGCTCGAGAGCGGTTTCAGCGTGGTCGTGCTTGCGCCGACCGAGATCTTGGCTGAGCAGCATTATCGCGTCTTTGGCCGATGGCTCGAGCCGCTTGGCATCCCGCTGCACCTCCACACCGGCGCGAAAAAAACAATGGCCACCCGCGACCAACCGGAGTTGGACATGGGAGACAGTCGGTTTCCGCCACTCGTCATCGGCACCCACGCGCTCGTTGAGGAGTCGTTTGCGCTCGAGAAAATCGGGTTGGCGATCATTGACGAGCAGCACAAGTTTGGCGTTGAGCAGCGAAAGAAACTCGTCCGGAAGGGGCGCTATCCGCACGTGCTTGTGATGACCGCCACGCCGATCCCGCGCACGCTTGGCCTGACCGTTTACGGCGACCTCGACTGCTCGGTGATCGATGAGATGCCACCGGGCCGCGGCGAGGTGCGCACGCATGTCCGCGCACCGGAGAGCCTGCCCAAGGTGTGGGGCTTCATCCGCGACCAACTGGCAGCGGGGCGGCAGGCGTACATCGTTTATCCGCGCGTCGATGACGAGGGCGGCGGCAGCCTCAAGGCCGTCAACCAGGAGCTCGACACCGTACGGGAACAACTCGCACCGCACGCCGTCGGCCTGCTGCACGGCCGACTCAAGCCGGCCGAAAAGGAGGAGGCCGTGGCCGGTTTTCTTTTGGGGAAACTCAAGGCATTGCTCGCGACGAGCGTGATCGAGGTCGGCGTCGACATCCCCAACGCGACGATCCTGCTCGTCGAGAACGCCGACCGCTTCGGCCTGGCCCAGTTGCACCAGTTGCGGGGGCGGATCGGCCGGGGCGCGCACGAGTCGCACTGCATCCTCGTTGCCGGCGATGCCACCGACGACGGCCGCCGCCGGCTCGAGGTGATGGAGAAAGGCGGCGACGGCTTCGCGTTGGCCGAGGAAGATCTGCGCCAGCGCGGCCCCGGCGAACTGCTGGGCCAGGCGCAAAGCGGCCTGCCGGATTTCAAGTTTGGCAACCTCATCGACGACTGGCGCTTGATCCAAAAAGCCCGCGACCTCGTCGCCCGCGAGACCCTCGGTTAACTGCCAAAAAGGCGGACAAAATTTTCCTCCACGCGCTGGGCCAGGTCGCCGGGCGCTTGGCCAAGCAACTCGGCGGCGGCCTCGTACACGGCGGTGATGTTGGCCGGATGATTGAGCCGTTGGCCAAGCGGGTGGGTGACGCGGTCTTCCGGCAGTGCCTGGTCGGGGGCGTCGGTCTCGATGAGCAACCGGTTGGGTGGCATACGGCGGAAGGCGTCGCGCTGACGTGTCTTGCGCTCGTGCCCAAACGCGCCGGGAAAACTGAAATACGCGCCAAGTCTGGCCAACGGCTCGACCATCTCCGCCGGGCCGCCGTAGCTGTGCAGCAGGAATCCGCGCTTGCGCAGCGGACCGGCGCCGAGCAACTCCAGCAGTCGGCCCCAACTCTTGAGGCAATGGATGCTGGCGGGGAGATCGCGCTCGGCAGCCAGACGGAGTTGTGCGGTGAAAACCTCTTCCTGCCCGTCGTAGTCCAGGCCGGGTTTCCAACGGTCGAGGCCGATCTCGCCGACCGCGCTTGGCCAGGCGTCGAGTTGCTGCTCGAGCCGGGCCAGCCATTCCGGCGACCGCTCGTGGACGAACCATGGATGTAGCCCGAAGCTTGGCAGCGTGCAGTCGTGGCGCTTGGCCAAGGCGGCGACCGATGGCCAGTCGCCCTCGCAGGTGCCGTTGACGACCATCCGGGTTAGGCCAACGGCGGCGCAGTCGGCGATCAACTCGTCCTGCAGCCCGTCGAACCGGTCGTCCTGCAAATGGTTGTGCGCGTCATAGAGCCGCATGGGGCCAAGCGCTTGGGCGGCGTCACTCCAACACTGCGGTGGTGAACGGCGAGGCCGGCAGGCCGGCCCCGTTGACCAGGTTCGGCTCGGCCTCCTGGTTCCAGCCGAAACGAACACTTTTGGGCTCTAGTACTGCCTTGCTGGTGACGATCAATTCGGCCTCATCAATGGATGCGTCAGCCGGGAACCATTTGCCGTCCGATCCTTGCAATTCAAAGTGGGAGAGCGGCTTGTCGTTGCTCGATTTGAGTCCCTTGCCATGATCGAATCGGACGATGATGCGTTTTTTCTTTTTCTTGAACGACTTAAACAACGGGCCGGAGTATACGATGTCCTTTTTGCCATAGTTCTTGGCGAGCGCCCAGAGGGCGAGGCGACGTCCGACTTCCTGTTTGTTTTTCGGATGGATGTCGCGTGTGTTGCCGATGTCGGTGGTTACTGCCATGCCGGTGTGTGGAATGTCGAGTGCGCTCAACTGTGCCTGCCAGATGCCGGCAAGATCGTGCGGATTGCGGTTGCCATACTTGAACGGTGCGAGTTGCACAAAGTAGAACGGCAGCTTTTTGTTTTTCCAGACATTGCGCCAGCCGTTGACAAGGGCTTTTTTCTTCTCGTGATAGAGCATGCCTTCGCCGTTGTTTGACTCGCCCTGATACCAGATCGCACCCCGAATGCCGTACGGCTTCAGTGGGGAAATCATGCCGTTGTAGAGTGCGAGCGCAGATTGGTGGTGAATGTTCCCGTTATTGCCCTTCTTCGGGTAATCCTTGAGATTGTCAGCGATATTCTTAAGCGCGGGGACGGACTTGAAGCCGGCGGGAGGGGTCCACGGTTCAATGCGGGTGCCGCCCCAGTTTGATCCAAGTAGTCCGATCGGCACATCGAGTTCGCCCTTCAGGTGACGGGCGAAATAGTAGCCGACTGCGGTGAAGTTAGCGACGGTGTCCGGGCTGGCCACCTCCCATCCCCCGCGCTGGGGAGTGACGTCTTGCTCCGGCTTGTCGGAGGGGCGATGGGGAATCTTGATGTGGCGGATCAGCGGGTGTTTGCCGTTGGCGATTTCTTCCTTCGGGTTGGCGGATTGTGAGACTCGCCACTCCATGTTGGACTGGCCGGAGCAAAGCCAGACCTCGCCCACGAGTACATCGTCGAACGCGATCGTGTTACTACCCTTCACCGAGAACGAAACCGGGGTCTTGCTGGCCTTGAGAGGTTTGAGTCTAACCTGCCAGGCGCCTTTCTTGTTGGCCTTGGTTGACTTGGTCTGGCCGGCGACAGAGACGGTCACCACTTCGCCCGGCTCGGCCCAGCCCCAGACCGGCAGGCGCTGCCCCTGTTGCAATACCATGTGATCGCCAAAGACGGACGGCAGCTTTACCTCCGCACGAACCGCCGCTTGGCTAAGCGCAAACGCACCGGCTACGGAGACAAGACAACGCAGAAATGAAATGGAATAAGCCATGGCCGGATTGAGCCGCCAAGCGACTGGGGCGTCAACTGTTTATTCGCCGGTGATGTGGACGTGGATGTGGCGGGTGTGGGGATGGGCACGGTGTTCCCAAAGGTACACGCCCTGCCAGGTGCCGAGCACCAGCGAGCCGCCGGAAATCGGGATGCTGAGGTTGACGCTGGTCAGCGCCGTGCGGATGTGGGCCGACATGTCGTCATCGCCCTCGTAGTTGTGCTCGTAAACTGGGTCGCCGTCCGGGGCCAGGCGCGAAAAGATCGACTCGAGGTCGGTGCGCACGGTGGGGTCGGCGTTTTCCTGGATGAGCAGCGAGGCGGAGGTATGGCGGACATGCAGCGTGGCCAAGCCGGTCTGGAAGCCGCTTGTCGACACCAACCCGTCCACCTCGCGGGTGATCTCGTAAAACCCGCGGCCGCGTGTGGCGCCGCTCAACTCCTCGGCGTGCTGCCCGAGCATGGGGTTACTTTTCGGTCCCCAGCATTTTTTCCAGATCGACGTTCTTGGCGTGGCCGCCGGCGATCGCCTTGTCGTAATGGAACTTGGCCAGGGCGGTGAAGGGCGGTTTCTGCGTCGCGTAGACGACGGCGAGATTGTGATGGGCCTCGGCGTGCCCCGGCTTCATCTGGAGTGCCTTGCGCAGGGCTGTCTCGGCGGCCTTGCGCTGGCCGAGGTTGTTGAGGGCCGAGCCGAGGAAATGCTGCGCGTTGGCGTCCTCCGGGTTCAGCTTGACCGCCTTGGCCAAGTGGTCGCGAGCCTCCTCGTATTTATTCTGGCGGTAACGAAGGGTGCCCATCAGGGAGAGGGCGTAGGCGTCCTGATCGTCGTTTTGCAATGCCCGCGCCAGGCTGGCCTCTGCGTCGTCGTAGTTACCCTGTTCCATCTGGGCCATGGCGAGGTTGGCCAGCGTCAGCGGGTTTTCCTCGTCCAACTTGAGGACGTGCAGAAACTTTTGTTCCGCCTCGCTGAAGTTGGCCTTCACGAGGGCGGCTTTGCCGGCCTTGAATTCGGCTGCGGCCCCCTCCGGCAGGGTGGCGACCTTGGCCTCGAGCGTGTTGGCCGGCTGGCTCTCTGTCTTTGGCTCGGCGAACAGTTTCTTTTCCTCGTCGGTGTACGGGATCTTTTCGGCCTCGAGCACCTCGAGCCGCGACCGAAGGGTGTCTAAGCGATTCTGCAACTCAGCCACTTGGGCCTTCTCGGCCCGGCCCTCCTTGCGCCAACTGAAGATGCCGGAGAGGCCCTTCCGCTTGCTGGCCGGGTTGGTGTTTTGGCGTTCGGCTTTGGCCAGGCGCTTTTCGAGGGTGTTGATATGGTCGAGCATTTCCTTTTCACGCGAGCCCTTTTCGAGGGTCTTAAGCTGGTCCTTGAGCGAGTCGTTGCTGTTTTCGGCGGTCGCCAGGCTGCTCGAGGTTTTCTTGAGTTCGCTCTCGCTCTTGGCCAGTTTTTTCTCGAGGGAGCCGACTTTGGCCTCGAGATCCTTCTCGCGGCTGCCTTTCTTGAATGACTTGAGTTCCTTCTCGAGCGAGTCGTTGTCATTCTTCAGTGAAGCGAGATCTCCGGAGGCATTTTCCAGTTCGCTGTTGCTGTCGGCCATTTTCTTTTTCAGCGACTTAACTTCGGCTTGGAGCTCCTTTTCGCGGGTGCCCTTCTTGAATGACTTCAACTCCGATTCGAGGTCGCCGTTTGCCGTCTTGAGTGAAGCCAGTTCCTTTTCGGTCTTCTCGAGGGACTTCTGTTTGTCGGCGAGTTGCTTCTCGAGCCGCTTGGCCTGGCGATCGTTTGTCTGCGCCTTGGCGGTCTTGGCCTCTTCGAGCGCGTTTGCTAGTGCCTTTTGGGTTTCCTCGGTTTCCGCCTGCGCGTTGGCCAAGTCGGCCTGTGCTTTTTCAGCTTCCGTCCGGGCCTTGGCCATGCCGGTGTTGGCCTTCTTCAACTGGGTGGTGGCCTTGTCGATGGCGCCCTTGAGGTTGGCGTTTTCCTGGCGGAGGCCGGAGAGGTCGCTTTCCAGCTTGGCCAAGCGCTTGGTCTCCTCCGGGGTGGGGACGGCGGAGAGGGCTTCCTTGAGCTTGGCTTCCAACAGGATAATTTTATTGTCACGCGACTCAACGGTGCGCTTTAGGACGGCGATCTCGCGGCGGGCGGCGGCGGGGTCAAGTGGATCCGGCTTGGCCGTGGCTTTAGTTGCCTCCCCCGGCGTCTCGGCGCCGATGGCCTTCAGTTTCCGCTCCACGTAGCTGATGCGGAAGCTGATGACTGCGGCGTTCCAGTCCGGATAGCCGGACTGGAGGGCGGCCAGGTCGTTCTGTGCCTGGCGGTATTTTTGAATGGCGGCGTTTTTCTGACCAAGCTGGGAGAGGTTGTCCGCCTCGGCGATAAGGGTGTAGGCTTGGATGAAGGAGTCGTCCGGCCCCGCAGCGGTGGCTGCGGACAGGATGCCAAGCGACAGGAAGAACGTGGTGATGAATGAAAACCGTTTCACGCGGGCGATTTAGCCAAAGCTCTATCGAGTTGGCAACCATTGAAACAGCCGCGAAGCTGTTCCCTTGGCCAAGCGCTTGGCCAAGCCGGGGCCATGTAACTTTTTCGTGACAATGGCGTATTAGGCGTTAAATTGTCCGGCCTTCGGGCTTTTTTTGTGAAAAACCCGGCAGCGAGGGCGTGTGTCCATTGGTGTGGCACAAGGTTATTTTGGCGGACAATCTGCAAAAACAACGCTACGAGCACCAGTACATCATCCGGGAGGATGTGGCCATGGCTTTGCGCGAGATTGTGACGTCGTACCTTGACCAGGCTG
>CAYWMH010000030.1:10024-14593 GCA_964459315.1 uncultured Verrucomicrobiota bacterium | reverse complement strand
GCAGGCTTTGGGTCGGCTTGTAGCCGTCCAGCCAGATGTATTCTAGTTTTGCTTTGCTCATGATTATTACAGTTGAAAAAGCGCCAAGCCGCCTGAAATCCCGCCAAGCGACAAAACAAGGGCCCCTTAAAGGCCCTGCCCATTAATGATTCTTATAACTTCGATTATCAAGTCTTTTTTGTCGGTATACGGAAGCTTGCCGCAATCATTTCGGAATGCAAAAAGAGTGCCAAATATTATGAAGGCCTACTCAGATAATGAGCGGCACTAAAGCCAAGTGTTTTTTCTTTAGATTCGAACACAATAATATATTTTACATTTAAATATAAAATAGTGTTTTTTTGGAGTCAGAATCGTTGTTTGATTTCGAGCTAACGGTTTAAAAAAAAACAGCATGTGCAAAATCAGGCATCAAAAATTTTAAGCATTTGGTTAAGTTGAAATCTTTTAACCCGGAAACGTTAATGTTTTCTTCGAGTTCTTTTTATGCTGAAAGAAGGAATAAAAATTGCTGTAGCAATATTGTTGAGCAGTTAGGTTCCTTAAGCATATGAACGATGGAATTGTTAGTCTGCTTTTAATAAATAATTGTTAATTATCAAAAACAAAATTGAGCTATAAATGAAACGAATCACTTGCATTATATTGTTACTGGCGGGCTTTTGCCTGATCCCCTCAACCGCCATCGCGCAAGCTGGCGATGGTCCAACACTAAACGCCGCTGACACCGCTTGGATATTAACGGCTACTGCATTGGTGCTGTTTATGACAATTCCAGGACTGTCTTTGTTTTATGCAGGGCTTGTAGCTCGTAAAAATGTTTTATCGGTTCTGATGAACTGTTTTATCATTACCGCTGTTATGTCAGTCGTATGGGTGATTTGCGGTTACTCAATTGCATTCGGCGATGCAAGTCCATATTGGGGAGGTTTTGGTCATTTATTTGCACAAGGGATTACGACTTCAGGTATGAGTGATGGCGGATTGCCAGACTATCTCTTTTTCGCATTTCAAATGACATTCTTCATCATTACACCTGCTCTTATGGTAGGTGCGTTTGTAGAGCGTATGAAGTTTTCCGCAGTTATTCTTTTTACTATATTTTGGTCTATATTGGTTTATGCCCCGGTATGCCACTGGGTGTGGGGAGGGAATGGTTTTATGTTAGAATGGGGAACCAAAGATTTAGCTGGTGGAATTGTGGTCCACTTGACCGCTGGTATTGGTGCTTTAGTGGCCTGTATAATGGTTGGTCCACGTAAAGGCTATGGTAGTGCCCAGTTGCAGCCGCATAGCTTGCCTTTGTGCGTCACTGGTACTGGTATGCTTTGGGTTGGCTGGTTTGGTTTCAACGCAGGTAGCCATTTGGCTGCCAATGGTGATGCGGCCCAGACATTAGTTGTGACGCATTTGTCCGCCGCCACGGCCACGATCGTCTGGTCGTTGTGTGAGAAGATGAAGCATGGAAAGGCGAGTGTCCTCGGGGCTGTGACAGGCGCCATTGCGGGTTTGGCAGCGATTACTCCTGCTTCTGGGGATGTTGGCCCGATTGGTGGGTTGGTCATTGGTGCCGCTTCTGGATTGATTTGTTGGTTTGCCTCTACAACGGTGAAGTCAAAGTTCGGTTATGACGATTCTCTCGATGTGGTGGGCGTCCATGGCGTTGGCGGATTGGTGGGAACCTTGTTGGTGGCTTTCCTTGCAGCAAGTGCACTGGGTGGCAAAAGTCCTGATGACTATGCGATTGGCGCCCAGTTGGTGATTCAGCTTAAGTCTTCCGTGATTACGATTGTGTATACCTTGATTGTAACGGCAGTGATCCTATTTATAGTGAAAGCTATTTGTGGCGGAAGTTTGAGGGTTACTGATAGCGAGGAAGAGGAAGGTTTGGACCTCACCGCCCATGGTGAATCAGGATATAATTAAGATTACATTTAACTTTTCCAAGTGAGATTGAACTTGCTTGATTAGTTGACGGCGCAGACAAGAGTCTGCGCCGTTTTCTTTTCGGCTATCAAAGATGAATTCAATAAAGCAACAAACCATTGTAACACTGGATCTCGAGGGTGTGCTGGTGCCGGAGATTTGGATTGCCGTTGCCCAAAAGACCGGGATCGAGCGGCTCAAGCTGACCACGCGTGACATCCCGGACTACGACGAGCTCATGACCGGCCGCCTGGCCATTCTCGCCGAGAACGCCCTCAAGCTCGGGGACATTCAGGAGGTGATCGGCACGCTTGAGCCGCTAGAGGGGGCCAAGGCGTTTCTCGACGAGCTACGCTCGATCACGCAGGTGGTCATCCTGTCGGACACATTCGAGGAGTTTGCCTCCCCGCTGATGCGGCAACTGGGTTGGCCAGCTTTGTTCTGCCACCGACTCGAGATCGACGGCGAGGGGCGGGTGGTCCACTATCGCCTGCGGCAGCCGGATCAGAAACGCCGGGCCGTGGCGGCGTTCCGGGGGCTGAATTACAGGGTGATCGCTGCCGGCGACTCGTACAACGACACCACGATGCTTGCCGAGGCCGACACCGGTTTCCTGTTCCGGGCCCCGGATAACGTGCGGGCCGAGTTTCCGCAGTTCAAATCGGCCATGGAGTACGACGGGTTGATGGCCCTGATCCGGGGAGAACTGGAGTCGTGAGCTTGGCCAAGTTTATGCTCGGAACAATTCCCGCGGAGAAGCAGATGAAATATTCTCCTTGAGAATGGATAATCGGTTGACACGTCGGAAAAGATTGCTAATTTCGCCCGCGCCGCTCCTGTCACTATGGGGCGAATGGGGCAACATCATTCAACATTCTCGATGAGCGAGACGACTGTTTCGGAGGCCAACACGGGGAGCAATTCCCAGCCATCTGACATATCAGAGGTAACGATCCGCCTTGCGGGCAATTCCCAGGACGGCATTCAGTCCATCGGCGGGTTTCTGGCACGCCTAGCCGGGCGGAGCGAGCGGGAGGTTATGACCATGATGACGATCCCGTCGACCATCTCCGGTGGGGCGTCTATTTTCCAGGTTCGCTTGGGCTCCGGCGAGGTGCTTAGCCCCGGTGATAAAGCCGATGTGTTGTTTGCCTTTTACCAGCATTCCTACGACAATCATGTCAATAACTTGGCCAAGGGAGGCATGCTCGTCTACGACAGTGACCATGTGGAGCCGGACGAGGAATGGATGGGCAAGTACCGGCACATTGGCATCGCTATCTCCAGCTTGACCGTCGAGGCGATCGGCGGCACGGCCCGGGACAAGGGCAAGAATATTTATGCGCTTGGCTTGATCGGACGAATGTTCAGCCTCGACACGACGAAACTGGAGCGCCTCATCAACGAGCGATTCAGCGGCAAGGGCGAGAGTGTCGTAAAGACGGCGATGGATGCTTTCCAGGCAGGTTGTCGTTACCAGTCCGACGACATTTCCAATCTGTTTCGCCTTGCTAGGGGCGGTGCTGAGCGATCGAACCAGGTGGTGATGTCCGGCAATGAGGCCATCGGCTACGGACTGATCGCTGCCGGGGTTCGGTTTGGCGCCGGTTACCCGATCACGCCGTGGTCGGACATCATGGAGTTGCTTCGCCGTGAGTTGCCCAAGTACGGCGGGTCGTTCATCCAGTGCGAGGATGAGATTGCCTCTGTGTCGATGGCGATCGGCGCGAGCTACGGAGGGCGAGTAGCAGTCACCGGTTCAAGTGGCCCAGGTATTTCACTTAAGACAGAGGCCGTGGGCTGGGCGGTCATGGCGGAGATGCCATTGGTGGTGATCGACATCCAGCGTGGAGGTCCCTCCACCGGGTTGCCGACCGATGTCGAGCAGTCCGACCTCAACATCGCCTGTTACGGTGGGCACGGCGACTCGCCTCGCGTGGTGCTGGCCGCCTCCGACGTGGAGGACTGTTTTTATACCGCCATCGAGGCGGTGAATATCGCCCGCAAATACAGCGTCCCCGTTTTTGTGCTGAGCGACCAGGCGATCGCCACCCGCATCGAGGCGTTTAACGAGCCCGATCTGAAAACGATTTGCAAAGACATCAAGCTAGACTTGAGCCCAGTATCGTCTCACAAGCCGTACGACTTGTCGTCTGGGGACGGACTCAGCGGGCACCGGGCTCCCGGGACACGGGTTGAGGATGGCCGTTACCCCGTAGTGACTGGTCTGGAGCATGACGAGTCGGGGCATCCCAGCGGTGATGCGGTGAACCATATCGCCATGACCAAAAAACGCCGCAACAAGCTCAAGACACTTGCGGATGAGTTGCCCACCCCGAAATTGTTTGGGCCGGAATCCGGCGATGTCTTATTGGTGGGCTGGGGGTCGACCAAGGGGCCGCTCCACGAGGCGGTGGAGCAACTCAGCAATGAGGGATACACTTTGTCTTCAATGCACATGAAGCATATCAACCCGCTGCCGACGGGCTTGGAGAATATTCTTCCACGATTCAAGTCGGTCTACATCGTCGAGATGAACGACGGTGGGGTTTACGGCTACGGCCAGTTGGCCGGCGTACTCCGCGCCCGGTTTGCCGATGATCGGATCAAGGGCATCAACAAGACAGCAGCCCGCCGTTGGAA